>CAYVCH010000089.1:0-9349 GCA_964449755.1 uncultured Actinomycetes bacterium | reverse complement strand
GCCGGTGGTGCTCCGGGCCGAGGAGGTGGTGATGGACTTCGCCGGCCTGCGGGCCCTGGCGGGGGTGTCGCTGGACCTGCACCGGGACGAGATCCTGGGCCTCATCGGGCCCAACGGCTCTGGGAAGACGACCCTGGTGAACGTGGTCGCGGGGGTGTTCCGGCCCACGTCCGGGCGGGTGGTGCTGGACGGCCGGGACGTGACCGGGTGGCGAGCCCACCGCGTGGCGGCCCTGGGCGTGGCCCGGACCTTCCAGAACATCCGCCTCTTCGGCGAGCTCACGGTCGAGGAGAACGTGCGGGCGGCGGCCCCGCCCGGGACCCGGGACCAGGAGGTGGAGCGGGTCCTCGCGGAGCTCGGCCTCGCCGACCACGCCGGTGAGGTCGCCGCCACCCTGCCCTACGGAACCCAGCGGCGGGTCGAGATCGCCCGGGCCGTCATCCGTCGTCCGTCGGTGCTGCTGCTCGACGAGCCGGCGGCGGGGATGAACGAGGCCGAGTCCGGCCAGCTCCTCCGGACCATCTCGGCCATCCGGGAGGACCTGGGGTGCGCCATGGTGGTGATCGACCACGACCTGCGGCTCATCCTCCGCCTGTGCGACCGGGTCCAGGTGCTGAACGAGGGGGTGACCATCGCCGACGGTCCGCCCCAGGCCGTGGCCGCCGACCCCGCCGTCGTCGAGGCGTACCTGGGCGCCGGCCGCCGGGCGGGGTGAGTCGGGGGGACGCGGTGCGGGCGCGAGGCGGGGGCGAGGGGCCGACGGTGATCCGGCCCTGCGGGCCGGAGGACTTCGCGGAGGTCCTGGCCGTCATCAACGACGCCGCCCGGGCCTACCGGGGGGTGATCCCCGCCGACCGCTGGAAGGAGCCCTACATGCCCGCCGAGGAGCTCCGAGAGGAGGTCGCGCGGGGCGTGGCCATGTGGGGCTACGAGGAGGAGGGCGAGCTCGTGGGGGTCATGGGCATCCAGCCCGTGGAGGACGTCGTCCTCATCCGCCACGCGTACGTGCGGACCCACCGGCAGCGGCGGGGGATCGGCAGCCGCCTGCTGCAGCGGCTGCGGGAGGGCGTGGACCGCCCGATGCTCGTGGGCACCTGGGCGGCCGCGACCTGGGCCGTCCGCTTCTACGAGAAGCACGGCTTCCGGCTGGTGAGCCCGGAGGAGAAGGACCGGCTGCTCCGCCGGTACTGGTCGATCCCCGAGCGCCAGGTCGAGACCTCCGTGGTGCTGGCCGACGGTCGCTGGTTCGCCTCCCGCTGAGGTGCCCGCCGGCGGGGGGCGAAGGCGCCTACCATGGGGCCGTGCGGCGGGGGAGCTGCACCGTGGTCGCCGTCGTGGGTGAGGTGGGGGCGGCGGTCCTGGCCCAGGTGGACCGCGCGCCGAACGTGGCCGTGGTCGAGCCCCCGGCGGAGGGTCCCGGGGGGGCGGCCCGGGCCCTGGCGGAGGCCTCGGGCCGGGAGGTGCCCTACGCGCTGGTGGCGGCGGATCCCCTGGCCGAGGTGGCCGCCGCGTGGCGGGCGATGTGGGAGCCCGCCGCCGGGGCGAGGGAGGCCTTCGAGGAACGGGCGGGGGAGTCCCTGCTGGCCTGGCGGGCGGGCCGGTTCGAGCTGCCCGACTACTACCTGGTGGTGGCCGCCCAGCCCCCCGGCGAGGCTCCGGGGCCCCACCCGGACGACTTCCACCTGGGGGTCCTGCGGGCCGAGCGGCCGTCGCGGGTGGTGGCCGTCCCCGGCGGGGAGCCGGGAGAGGTGGCCCGGCGGGTGCTGCGGGCCCTGGCCCGGCTGCCCCAGGGCCCCTGGTGGCCGCCCCTGGACCGGCTCGTCGAGGCCGCCCGCTGCTTCTTCCCCGGGGCCGTCCGCGCCTAGTCTGGCCTGGACTAGCTGAGGAGGCCGCTCCGCAGGGCGAAGGACACCGCCTGGGCCCGGTCCTTCACCCCGAGCTTCCGCAGGACTCCCCGGACGTGGGTCTTCACCGTGTCCTCGCTGATGAACATGGTCTTCGCGATCTCCCGGTTGGACAGGCCCTTGACCAGGTGGGCCAGGACCTCTCCCTCCCGGCGGGTGAGGCCGAGCTGGGCGCCGGGCCAGAAGTCGCGGCCGCGGGTGGCGGCGGCCCGGAGGGCGATCTGGCCCCCCAGGGAGGGGTCCACCACCACCTCGCCGGCCTGGACGGCCTGGAGGAGGCGGACGATGTCCTCGGGGGAGGCCTTCTTCAGCATGTAGCCCGCGGCCCCCGCCCGGAGGGCCTCGAAGACGTACTGTTCGTCGTCGTAGACGGTGAGGAAGACCACCTTCACCCCCGGGTGGCGCTCCACGATGGCCCGGCAGGCGTCGAGGCCGCTCGCCCCCTGCAGGCGCAGGTCCAGCAGGACCACGTCGGGCTGGGTCTCGGCCACCACCGTGAGGGCCCGGCCCGTGCTGTCGGCCTCGCCCACGATCTCCACCTCGGGCATCCCGTCCAGCATGGCCCGGAGCCCCTCCCGGACCACCCGGTGGTCGTCCACCACCACGAGGCGGATGGGGCCGCTCACCGGGCGTCCTCCCGGACCCCGGCGGGCGCCGCCGGCCGGGGCACCCGGACCTCCACGGTGGTCCCCAGGCCCGGGCCGCTCTCCACGGCGAGCCGACCGCCGAGCAGGGACGCCCGCTCGGAGATCCCCAGCAGGCCGAAGGAGGTCCGGGGGCGGTGGGAGGGATCGAAGCCCCGCCCGTCGTCCCTGACCCGCAGGACCACCTCGTCCCCCTCGACCCTGAGGGTCACCTCCACCCGGGAGGCCTCGGCGTGCTTGCGGACGTTGGTCAGGGCCTCCTGGGCGATGCGGTACAGGGCCACCTCCTCGTGGGCGGGCAGGGCGAGGTCCTCCACGGCGACCTCGGGCTCCACCCCCTCGCCCAGGGAGCGGGTCACGAGGGCCCGGATGCTCGGCCCGAGGCCCAGGTCGTCGAGGAGGCTCGGGCGCAGGTCGTGGATGGCGACCCGGGCCTCGTCCAGGGCCGAGTCCACCAGCTCCTGGGCTCGCTCCAGCTCCTGCCGGGCCCGGTGGAGGTCCCGGGGCAGGTGCCGGCGGACCGCCTGCAGCCGGTACCAGGCCGAGACGAGCTGCTGGGTGACCCCGTCGTGGATCTCGGTGGCCAGGCGCCGGCGCTCGTCCTCCTGGGCGTCGATGGTCTCCCGGACCAGCTCCTCCAGGGCCCGTTCCTTCTCCTCCAGGGCCCGGAACAGGTGCGCCCGCTCGATGGCCCCGGCCACGAGGGAGGCGGTGCTCCGGAGGAACTCCACGTCCCGGTCGGAGAAGTCCCGCCGCTCCCGGGCGTGGACGTTGAAGACCCCCACCAGGGTCCCCGAGCGGGAGACCATGGGCACGGACAGCATCGAGGTGAACAGCTCCCCGTGCAGCTCGGGGATGTACTTGTAGCGGGGGTCTCCCCACTTGTCCTCCGGGATCACCACGACCTCCCGGTGCTCGGCCACCCAGCCGGCCACCCCCTCCCCGAGCTGGAGGGTCACCTTGCCCACCACCCCCTGGAAGTCCTCGGAGGCCGCCTTCAGCTCCAGCACCTGCCGTTCGGGGTCCCACAGGTGGAGGAAGCAGGCGTCGCCCCCGGTGGCCTCCAGGACCAGGCCGATGGTCTGGCGCAGCACCTCCTCCAGGTCCAGGCTGGAGGAGATGGTCTCGATGACCCGGTGAAGGAGGCGGTTCTCCGCCTCCACGCGCTCGAGGGCGGACCCCACGGCCGTCATCGTACGGCAGGGGCGGGCCGGGCTCCGGCCGCCGCGCCCGCCGGCGCGGCCCCCCTCACTCCTCGAAGGCCAGCCAGTCGGAGGGGTCGTCCGTGACCCGGCAGGAGGGCTCGGGGCACCCCAGGGTCTCCCGGGCGCCGAAGTCCAGGACGGGGACGAGGAAGCTGCCGCAGAGGGGGCACCGGGCCCGGGATACCGCCGGCACGACCTGGGCCTGCTCCACGGTCGGAAGTGTCGCCGGTTCCGGAGGCCGGGGCATCCCCCGGGCGGGGGGCGTCGGGGGTGAGGCGCCCTCACCCCTCCGGGTGAGGTCGGGGGGACTCGGGCTCCTCCGGCCGGGGGCCGCTCCCCGGGCGGTGCACGACGAAGGACAGGGCCACCCCGCCCCGGGCGGGGTCGTGGGCGACGAGCCGCACCCAGGCCTCCGGCTGGGCGGCGGCGCAGGCGTCGGCCTCGGCCAGGACCTCCGCCGGGCTGCCCGCGTCGAACAGGGGCAGCCCCCACATGGTCCAGTAGCGGGTCTGCGGGCCCGGGCGCAGCGTGTACTCGACGCCGGGCACGAGGCCCCGGGCGAGCACCCAGCCCACCTGGGCGGCCAGCTCCTCCCGGGTCATCGGGGGCAGGTAGCTGAAGGTCTCGGTGCGCACCGGTCACCTCGCGGCGCCGGCCGGGTCGGGGGCGTCGACGGCCTGGAAGTCGAAGCGGACCTCCCGCCAGGTCTCCATGGCCGCCTGCAGCTCGGGGGAGCGCCGTGCGGCCTGGCGGAGGACCTCCGGGCCCTCGGACCGCAGGTCCCGGCCCTCGTTCCGGGCCCGGACGACCGCCTCCAGGGCCACCCGGTTCGCCGTGGCCCCGGCGGCGTTGCCCCGGGGGTGGCCCAGGGTCCCCCCGCCGAACTGGAGGACCACGTCGTCGCCGAAGACGGCGACGAGCTCCGGCATGTGCCAGACGTGGATCCCCCCGGAGGCCACGGGGAACACCGGGGCCAGGGAGGCCCAGGGCTGGTCGAAGTAGATGCCCCGCGACCGGTCGGCGGGGACGAAGTCCTCCCGGAGCAGGTCGGCCACGCCGCAGACCACGGCCCGGTCCCCCTCGAGCTTGCCCACGACGGTGCCGTTGTGGAGGTGGTCCCCGCCGGCCATCCGCAGCCACTTGGCCAGCACCCGCCAGTGGATCCCGTGGTCCTTCTGGCGGTCGACGACGGCGTGCATGGCCCGGTGGCAGTGGAGGAGGACCCCGTGCCGGCGGCACCAGCGGGACAGGGAGGCGTGGGCGGCGAAGCCCACGGTGAGGAAGTCCACCATGATGATGGGGGCGCCGAGCTGCCGGGCCGTCTCCGCCCGCTCCATCAGGTCCTCGAAGGTCGGGGCGGTGACGTTGAGGTAGTGGCCCTTGCGTTCCCCCGTCTCGGCCTCGGCCTGGCGGACGGCGTCCATCACGAACTCGTACCGGTCCCGCCAGCGCATGAAGGGCTGGGAGTTCACGTTCTCGTCGTCCTTGGTGAAGTCCAGCCCGCCCCGGAGGGCCTCGTAGACGGCCCGGCCGTAGTTGGCCGCGGAAAGGCCCAGCTTCGGCTTGATGGTGCAGCCGAGGAGGGGGCGGCCGTACTTGCCCAGGCGGTCCCGCTCCACCCGGATGCCGTGGGGGGGGCCGGGGAAGGTCTTGAGGTAGGCGACGGGCAGGCGCAGGTCCTCCAGGCGCAGGGCCCGGAGGGCCTTGAACCCGAAGACGTTGCCCACGATGGAGGACATGAGGTTCGGCACGGACCCCTCCTCGAAGAGGTCCAGGGGGTAGGCCACGAAGGCCAGGCACTGGTCGTCCCGGCCCGGCACCGGCTCCACGGCATAGACCCGGGCCCGGTAGCGGTCCAGGTCGGTGAGGAGGTCGGTCCAGACGGTCGTCCAGGTGGCGGTGGAGGACTCGCCGGCCACCGCCGCGGCGGCCTCCTCGAAGGGCACCCCCGGCTGGGGGGTGATGCGGAAGGCGGCCAGGACGTCGGTGTCCCGGGGCTCGTACCCGGGGTCGAAGTAGGCCTCCCGGTAGTCCTTGACGCCGGCCCGGAAGTCTCGCACCGCGGTCACGGGGCCAGCCTACGCGGGAGTTGGATCAACGTCCATTGAAAATATTGCGCATATAGTGTTAGATCGCCTTATGACTCCACACCAGCTCCGCACCTTCCTCGCGGTGGCGCGGACCGGCTCGGTGCGGGCGGCCGCCGCGCGCCTTGTGGTGACCCAGCCCGCCGTGTCGGCGGCGGTGGCCGCCCTGGAGCGGGAGATCGGCACGGCCCTGGTGGAGCGCCGGGGCCGGGGCCTGGCCCTCACCGCGGCCGGCGAGGCCCTGGCCCTCCGGGCGGCCCAGGTCCTGGGGCTCATGGAGCAGGCCGTGGCCGAGGCCCGGGAGGCGGGAGCTCCGGGCACCGGGAGGCTCCGCCTGGCCGCCGTCACGACGGCCGGGGAGCACGTGCTCCCGCCCCTGCTCCGGGACTTCCGGGCCCGGAACCCGGGGGTGGAGGTCGTCCTGGAGGTGGGGAACCGGCGGACGGTGTGGGAGCGCCTGCGGGACCGGGAGGCGGACCTCGGGGTGGCCGGCCGGCCGCCGGCCGGGTGGGGGCTTGCCGGGGAGCCCTTCCGCCGCAACGACCTGGTGGTGATCGGACCCCCGGGCCGGGATGGCCGGCGGCTGTCCCCCGGCGAGCTGGCGGGCGAGACCTGGCTGCTCCGGGAGCCGGCGTCGGGGACCCGGGAGAACGCCCTGGAGTGGCTGGCCAGCCAGGGCCTGGAGCCCCCCACCCTCACCATCGGGTCCAACGGGGCCATCGTGCGCCTGGTGGCCCTGGGCCTCGGCGTCACCCTCATCTCCCGGGACGCCGTGGGCCGGGAGGTGGCCGAGGGGGCCGTGCGGGTCCTGCCGGTCCGGGGTCTGCCGCTGCGCCGGCAGTGGCACGCCGTCTACCGCGAGGGGGAGCGGCTCCCCGGCGCCGCCGAGCGCTTCCTGGAGCTGCTCCGGGCCCGCCGCCGCCAGGCCGCAGTGCTCGCCACGTCGTAGACGGGTGAGAGCCTCCCGGCCTGGTTGGGAAACGAACCCAGCCTCCACACCGTCTGGGAGGACCCACCCCGACGCAGGTCCTTGTCCACGACGTGGGTAGGAACCACAGCGTAGGTTCGGTCGTTCGGCATCCGGGGCACTTCATCGACGAAGGCGGCAACGATCGGCGAGCCCACGTGGCGAACCTTTGAGACCGTCGGGTACAGGGGCCACCGGAGCTCCGCCCTGCCCCGGGAGCGCGTGGTGAGCTGCTGAGGGAGCGTCCCGTGATCGGCCGATCCCGCCGGACGAGCATCTGGACGCGCCGCCGGGCCCGATCGACCTTCGTGAGGCGAGGGCCGTGGCCCGTCGAGGGAGGTGGGGGCGATGGCTGCGGTGGCTACGCGACCGCGACGGAGCTGGCGGAGCGGATCCGGCGGCGCGACCTCTCACCGGTCGAGGTGGTGGAGGCCGCGATCGAACGCATCGAGGAGCGGAGCCCGACCCTCAACGCGTTCGTCTACAAGGGCTACGACGACGCCCGCGAGCGCGCCAGGTGGGCCGAGCGGGCGCTGGTCTCGGGCGAGGAGGTCGGACCCCTCCACGGCGTGCCCACCGCCATCAAGGACCTGTTCGACTTCAAGCCAGGCTGGCCGGCCACGTTCGGGGGGATCCGAGCCTTCAAGGACCACGTGGTCGACTTCTACTGCTCCTTCGCCGAGCGGATCGAGCGGGCCGGGGCGATCATCCTCGGCAAGACCAACAGCCCGGTGATGGGGTTCCGAGGGACCTGCGACAACTACCTGTTCGGTCCGAGCCGGAACCCCTTCGACACCTCCCGGAACACCGGTGGCTCCTCGGGCGGGAGCGCGGCCGCCGTCGCCGACGGGATCGTCCCCGTGGCCGAGGGCACCGACGGAGGCGGATCGATCCGCATCCCGGCGTCCTGGTGTGGGGTCTACGGGTACAAGGCGTCCTTCGGCCGCATCCCGCTCGTGATCCGGCCGAACGCCTTCGGGGGCCTGACCCCCTTCATCTTCGAGGGCCCCATCACCCGGACGGTGGAGGACGCCGCGCTGGTCCTCACCGCCGTGGCCGGCCACGACCCCCGGGACCCCTTCAGCCTGGACGAGGGGGCGGACTTCCTCCCCGCGGTCCGTCGATCGATCAGGGGGTGGAGGGTCGCCTTCAGCCCGAACTTCGACGTCTTCCCGGTCGAGAAGCGGGTGGAGGAGACCGTGGCGGCCGCGGTGAAGGCCTTCGAGGAGGCCGGGGCCAGCGTCGAGGAGGTCCGGCTCGGGATCGTGCGGGATCAGCGGGAGCTCTCGGATCTGTGGTGCCGGCTGATCATGGCCCTGAATATCGAGGTGCTCGAGGGCCTCAAGGCCCAGGGCGTCGACCTCCTGCGGGATCATCGGGAGGACCTCCCTCCCGCCTACGTCCGCTGGGTGGAGGAGGGCTACCGGCTGTCGGCGCTCGACGTGGCCCGGGACCAGCAGGCCCGCTCCGAGATCTTCGACGCGATCCAGAGGGTCTTCGAGACCCACGACCTGCTGGTCACGCCGACCCTGGCCTGCCTGCCGGTGGAGAACGCCACCGACGGCGACACCGTGGGCCCCACCCGCGTGAACGAGGTCGAGGTGGACCCGCTCATCGGGTGGTGCCTCACGTACTTCGTCAACTTCTCCGGCCATCCGGCGGCCTCGATCCCGGCCGGCCTCGCGGACGGGCTCCCCGTGGGCATGCAGATCATCGGGCGCCGCTACGCCGACGCCGATGTGCTGGCAGCGAGCGCGGCCTTCGAGCGGCACCGGCCGTGGCACGAGACCTACCGGATCTGCCGCGAACGCCCGCTCTGAGCGGGCTGGGTCGGGAAGGCGGGTCTACCCCCGCGGCGCGCCGTCCAGGAGCTCCCGGTCCCCCAGGGGCTCGGTGAGCACCACGGTCGCCGCCTTGTACACGCCGATCTCGATGCAGGCGGCGTCGGGAGGGAGGTCGGGCCGGAGCCCCTCGTACACGGTGACCGTGACGGTCGCGGGACGCTCCCGCACCTCCACCCGGTCCAGCTGGTAGCAGTCCTGGGTCCCGCCGACGTAGAGGACCGTGAGGGTCCTGTCGTCCTCGCCCACCTCGATTCGCTCCCACGCGTGGGGCAGGGGGTCCACGGTGCCAGGGTGGGGCTCCACGGGGGTCGCCAGCGGCGCGTCGGTCCGGGAGACCGGGGGGAGATCGGTGGAGGTGGGTTCCCCGGGTCCGCCGGTCCCGGGGCCCGCCAGCCGGCCGCAGGCGGCGGCGAGGCCCAACACGACGGCGAGGAGCAGGACGATCCAGGGCATCGGTCGGTCCATGCCCGTTCGACGGCCCGGGCGGGGCACGCGTTCCCGCCGACCCCAGGTCCGGGCCGCGGCGAAGGCCTCGTCGAGGGCGGGTCCGCGTGCTGGGGAGGGCCGAGGGTGGGCGCCACCCTCGCGAACGAGGCGCGGGCCTGTGCCGTCCTCGGCGGCGGTGGTTGTCGTGGTACAGCCACCGGGGGAGCGCCCGGGCCGCTCCTCGTTGGATCGGTACAGCCTGGCGTAGGCCC
>CAYVCH010000088.1:0-9521 GCA_964449755.1 uncultured Actinomycetes bacterium | reverse complement strand
GGCCGCCGGGGCGCCGCCAATGCCCGAGCTGACCCTCGGTCCCGCCCCGAAGGCTCCCGTCGGTGCGGGTGGTGACCCGTGGTCAGACCGCTTCCTCGGGGTGCTTCGTGAGGGGCGCCACGGTGATGGCCTCGTCCCTGAACAGGTCCTCCCTGCGGACCCTGACCGACTCGGTCTGGGTGCCCGCCGGGAACACCACGGTCTCGTGCTCCATCACCTCGGGGTCCACGTAGGTCGGGAGCCCGAACATGGAGCCCAGCGGGGGGAAGGCCCCGAGCTCGACCCCCGGGAAGTCCCGCTCCAGCTCCTCCTCGGTGGCCAGGTGGGCTCGCCGGTCCCCCACGGCCTCCTGGACCCGCTTCATGTCGAGCCGCCGGGCCCCGGGGACGACGACCAGGGCGTGGCCCGAGGCGGTGTCGAGGACGACGGTCTTCAGGACCTCGTCGGCGCCCACGCCGAGGGCCCGGGCCTCGTCCACCGAGGTGTAGGCCTTGTCGTGGGCGAGGGTCTCGAACGGGATCCCCTTCCGCGCCAGGTGGTCGGTGACCGCGGACATGGCTCCACCCCCTTCTGCGCTGGCGCCAGGAGCATAGCCCCACCGCCCCGGAGGCTGCCGGTCCAGACCCGGGGGGCCGCGCGGGCCCTCCCGGAGAGGACCCGGAGCCGCCGGTCAGGTCCTCCGTCCCCGCTGACCCACCCCACCGAGAGGCCCGGCCTCACCGGCTCGGACGGGGATCCAGCACCGGACGGTCGTCCCGGCGCCTGGGGCGGTGACGACGCGGCACCACCCCCCGGCCGCCTCGGCCCGCTCCAGCATGGCCGGCAGGCCGAGGTGCCCCGGCCTGGGCCGCCCCAGGATCCCGGGGTCGAATCCCCGCCCGTCGTCGGCGACCTCCAGAGCGACCCCGCCCTCCACGGAGCCGAGCGACACCCGCACCCGGGACGCGCCGGCGTGTTTGCGCACGTTCGTCAGGGCCTCCTTGGCGATCCGGAACACGAGGGCTGCGACCTTGGGGGGAGGGTCCCCGTCCAACCCGTCATCCACCTCCACGGCCAGCTCCGGCGGTGCCCACCGTCGCAGGTACTCCCGGACGGTGGCTCCGAGACCGCCCTCCACCGGTGATGGGTGCAGCTCGAAGATCAGCAGGCGCAGCCGGTCCACGGCGAGGGACACGGTCTCGTGCAGCTCCTGCAGGTCGCGGCGGCGCCCGGGGTCCCGCTCACCGGCCAGGAGCGCCTGGAGCCGCACGTCCACGGCGCTCATCACCTGGATGGAGTCGTCGTGGATGTCGTGGGCGATCCTGCGGCGCTCCCGCTCCTGCACGCCGTCGAGGAGGGCCATGAGGGCCCGCCGCTCGTCGATGGCCGACCGCAGCATGCGCAGGCCCTCGCCCAGCCGCTGCTCGGCCCGCTTCCGGTCGCTCACGTCGAGCATGAGTCCCCGCCAGAGGGACCCCATGCCGTCCTCGGCCCGCACCAGGGCCGCCTCGTCGCGGACCCACACGGTCTCGCCGTCTCGGTGGAGGACCCGGTACTCGCTGCGGAAGGGCGCGCCGGTGAGCGCGCTCTCCCGGTACTCGGCCATCACCCGGTCCCGGTCGGCGGGGTGGAGCCGGCAGAGCCACAGGGTGAGGTCGGACGCCCACTCTCCGGGCGTGAAGCCCAGGACCGCCTCCACCTGCGGACTCACGTACAGCAGGGTCCCCGTCTCGTCGGCCGCCCGAAGGTAGGCGACGACCCCCGGCAGGGCCTCCACCAGGGCCCGGTAGGCCCAGGCCCCGGGGGCGAGGGTGGAGCGTTCCGGGGTCACAGCTTGTACCCGAAGCGCCGCAGGAGGGCCCGGCGCTCGGCCTGGTCCTCCTCGGTCTCCACACCGAGGGGCGACCCGCCGTCCACCACGCCGAGGATGGCTCGGCCCCCCTCGGTCTCGGCCACCACCACCTCCACCGGGTTGGCGGTGGCACAGAAGATGCGGCAGACCTCCTGGACCATCTTCACGGCGTTCAGGACGTTGATGGGGAAGCCGTCCCGGAGGAACACGATGAAGCAGTGCCCGGCCCCGATGGCCTGGGCGTTGCGGATGGCGAGGTCCACCAGCTCAGGCTCGTTGCCGCTCCAGCGCACCAGGCGAGGGCCGCTCGACTCGCAGAAGGCGATGCCGAAGCGAAGGGACGGCGACGAGCCCACCAGGACCTCGTGGAGGTCCTCGACGGTCTTGATGAAGTGGGACTGCCCCAGGATGAAGTTCAGCTCGTCCGGTTTCTCCACCCGGACCGTCTTCAGCTCCATGGTGCCTCCGTCAGGAGAGCCTGTGGAGCCTTGAGAGTAACCCGGCCAGGAGGGCGATCCGTGGAACCACGCTGGAAAGATCGAGCCACTCGGCGGGCGAGTGGTCGTCGCCCCCCACCGGCCCGAGCCCGTCCAGCGTGGGCACGCCGGCGGCGGCGGTGGTGTTGGCGTCGGAGGCCCCACCCGTGGCGGCGTCGCGGAGCTCGAAGCCCAGCTCGGCCGCCACCTCGACGGCCAGGGCGGCCAGGCGGGCTGTGGCCTCCGTCTTCTCCATGGGCCGGTGCCAGGCATTGCCCTTGACGTGGACGACGACGTCGGGGACCACGGTCCCTGCACAGACCCGCTCCACCTCGGCCTCGGCCGCGGCCAGGGTGGCCTCCTCGGGGGAGCGCACGTCCACGTGCAGCTCGCAGCGCTCGGCCACGACGTTGGGTCGGGTGCCGCCCCGAACCACCCCGACGTTCACCGTGACCCCCGGCCACCGCCCGTTCAGCGCGTGCAGGGCGATCACCTTGTGGGCGGCCTCCAGGGTCGCGCTCCGCCCCTTCTCGGGCTCGACGCCGGCGTGGGCCGCCCGGCCGAGGATCTCCACGCGGTAGTCGGTGACCCCCTTGCGGGCGGAGACGACGTCGCCGTTGGCCCGGGCGCTCTCCAGCACGAGGGCCACGTCGGCCTCCCTGGCCAGCTTCCGGATGAAGGGTCCCGAGAAGGGGGAGCCGATCTCCTCGTCGGGGTTGCAGACGTAGGTGATGCCGCCGAAGCCGTCGAAGCCGGCCTCCCGGAGGAGCTCCACGGCGACGAAGCCGGCGAGGAGCCCGCCCTTCATGTCGGAGACGCCCGGCCCGTAGGCCAGGGATCCCTCGACCCGGAAGGGCCGGGCGGCGGCCGTACCCGGGTCGAAGACCGTGTCCATGTGGCCGATCATGAGGACCCGGGGACGACCGGAGCCCCCCAGGCGCCCGATCACCAGGTCCCCGAGCTGGGGCTCCCCCTCGGCGGCCCGGTGGGGGATCCGCTCCACCGTCCAGCCGCCCGCCTCGAACCGCGCCTGACAGAGGTCGGCCACGCGGTTCACCCCCTCCGGGGTGTAGGAGCCGCAGTCGATGCTCACCATCTCGCGCAGGGCCTCGACGTACTCGTCGAGGCGCTCCTCGGCCAGGGCTGCCAGCTTCCGGGGGTGCACGGCGCGGAAGTATAGGGACGGGCGGGAAGGTCGTGGCCCGGGTGGCCCCGGCTCCGGCCCGAAGGCCCCCTCCGTTCGGTCGGCCCGGACCCCTCCCGCTGGAGGGGGCGGTTCCCTGACCCCCGGGGGTGGGAAGCCCCTCCGCGGAGGCCCGGCTTCCTCCTACCGTCCGGGCCCGCGGGGGAGTGGCCCTCGCCGGAAGCCGGAGGGGAGGGATCGGAGATGCGACGTGCGGTGCTGGCGGTTGCCGTGGGGGTGCTCGGCCTCGTCCTCGCGGGATGCGGCGGGCAGACGGAGGAGGCCGGGGGCGCGAGCGCCGTGAGCGTGACCCTGGCGGACTTTTCGATCTCGGCCGACCCCCAGGGGGTCCCGGCCGGGAGCGTCACCTTCTCGGTGAGCAACAAGGGGCCGAGCGAGCACGAGCTGGTCGTCCTCCGGACCGACCTGGCCCCCGACGCCCTCCCGGTGGAGGAGGGCAAGGTCGAGGAGGAGGCCTCCGGGATCGAGGAGGTCGGCGAGGTCGAGGAGTTCGAGGCCGGCGGCACGGAGTCGGCCACCTTCGACCTGGAGCCCGGGAGCTACGTGCTCATCTGCAACATCCCCGGGCACTACGAGGCGGGGATGTACCTGGCCTTCGAGGTCACCTAGGCCCCGGCCCAACGTCCCCCCCGTCCAGGGCCCATCGGCCCTCCCGGCGGCGTCGCGCGGTGGAACCCTGGCCGGCGGAGGGAGAGGTGGACCGGCAGCGGTGGCCCCCCGGCAGGCTCGTCGGCATCCCGGCGCGCCTGCGGGAGACGAGCAGGGTGCACTGGCAGGCCCTCTCCCGGGTCGGCCGCGTGTCGGTGGCCGGGGTGGCGGCGTCGGCGGTGCTGGCCGTGGCGCTCGGCCTGTTCATCCCCAGGGTGGCCGAGCACCACGCCATCGAGGCCCGGCTCGACGCGGTCCGCTCCCTCGTCCGGATCCTCGAGGACGAGGGCCTGATCCCGCCCGTGGGCGACCACCTCACGGGCCCGGCCTATCGCGCCTTCGACGCCGTCGTCCGGGGCGGGCTCCTCGGCGGCCTGAACCTCCGCGTGAAGCTGTGGAACCCCGCCGGGGAGATCGTGTACTCGGACGAGCCCAGGCTGGTGGGCCGGCGGTTCCCGGTGGGCGGCGGTCTGGCCGCGGCCTTCGCCGGGCGGGCGACGGCCGAGCCCACCGACCTCACGAAGGCGGAGAACCGCTACGAGCGGGCCCTCGCCGGCCAGCTCCTCGAGATCTACGTCCCCGTCCGCAGGGACGGGGAGGTGGTGGGCGCCTTCGAGGTCTACCAGGACCTCGGCCACCTGACCACCCACCTCGCCGCCGTCCGGACGGCGGTGTGGACGGCCGTGGGCTCCGGCCTGTCCGTCCTCCTCGTCTTCCTCGTCTCCCTCTTCGCCGCGACGGCGCGGACGATGGCCAGGGAGCACCAGGCGGCCTCCGACCGGGCCGAGGACCTGGCCCTGCTGCTCGCGACCTCCCGCACGCTGGCCGGCCAGCCCACGCTGGAGCGGGCGGGGCCCGAGGCCGTGCGGGCCCTCGTCTCCCGCCTCGACCTCCGGTGCGCCGCCCTGGTCCTGCAGGGGGAGTCGCGGTTCGTGACGGCCGACGAGGGGAGCGCCGCCGTGTGCCCCCTCGGCCTGGCGGCGGCCCGCCAGGCCTGCCGGCGGGAGCAGGAGGTCACCCTGACGGGCCGGGGCGAGGGAGCCCTCGGGCACGGCGATCCCGACTCCTCCTGCTCCGTGGTGGCCGTCCCCTTCCGGAGCGGGGCCGAGGTCCCGGGCGCCCTGGTGGCCTGCCGGGACGCGGCAAGGGCGCTCAGCCCGAGGGAGCGGACGCTCCTTGCCGGGGTGGCCGGCCAGCTCGGCGTGGCCGCCGAGGTCGAGCGGCTGTTCCGGGACCTCCGGGACCTGGGCCAGACCCGGGCCCGGCTCCTCCGGCGGCTGGTGGACGCCCAGGAGGACGAGCGTCGGCGGCTCGTGGGCGACCTCCACGACGGCCTGGGGCAGACCCTCACCCGCATCCTCTACGGGCTGCGGGGCTCCCGGGCGCGCCTCCGGCCCGACCAGGCGGAGGTGGCGGCCGAGCTGGAGCGCCTGGAGTCCCTCACCGACGAGCAGGCCCGCCACCTCCGCCGGTACATGGCCGCCATCCGGCCCGCCGTCCTGGAGGACTTCGGGCTGGTCCGGGCCCTGCAGGCCTTCGGCCGGGACCAGGAGGCGGAGTCGGGGATCGAGATCGACGTGCACGCCGCTCCGCTGCCCGAGCCGGACCCCGCCGTCGGCGTGGCCCTGTTCCGGGCGGCCCAGGAGGCCGTGATGAACGTCCGCAAGCACGCCGGCGCACGCCACGTCCGGATCCGCGTGGAGGCCCGGGACGGGGCCGTCGTCCTCCAGGTCGAGGACGACGGCCGGGGGGCGGCCGACATCCAGGAGGGGATCGGCCTCACCTCGATGCGGGACCGGGTGGCCTCGCTGGGGGGCCGGGTGGACATCTGGAGCCGCCCCGGGGCGGGGACGAGGGTCACCGTTCAGGTCCCGCTTACGGTCGGGCGTGGCGATGGTGCGGATCCTGGTCGTTGACGACCACGTCGTGGTCCGCGAGGGCCTCCGCTGGATGCTGGGGCGGGAGCCGGACCTGGAGGTGGCCGCCGAGGCCGGGACCGCCCAGGAGGCCCTGGAGGCCATCGCCGCCTCCCCGCCCGACGTCGTCCTCCTGGACCTCCACCTGCCCGACCGGAGCGGCCTGGAGGCCCTGGAGGAGGTCCACCGGCGCTTCCCCGAGCTGCCGGTGGTGGTCCTCACCATGTCCGACGAGCCCGAGTACGTCGAGGAGGCCGTGCGGGCGGGGGCCGTCGGCTACCTGGTGAAGAACGCCCCCCAGGCCGAGCTGGTGCGGGCCATCCGGGCGGCCGCTGCGGGCGGCGCGTACATCCAGGCCGAGGTGACCCGGCCCCTCCTCACGCGCTTCGCCCAGGAGGTACGCCGCCGGGGCTCGGCGCCCGCCCTCTCGCCCCGGGAGCGGGCCGTGGTCTCGCTCCTCGCCGAGGGCCTCGCCTCGAAGCAGATCGCCGCCCACCTGGGCATCTCCGAGGCCACGGTCAAGGGCTACCTGCGGCAGATCTACGACAAGCTGGGCGCGGCCGACCGGGCCCAGGCCGTGGCCATCGCCCTCCGCCACCGCATCATCGAGTAGATCGGGCCGACGGCCCCGCCCGGGACCCTGTCTCGGCCTCCGTCGAGGAAATCGCCCCCACCGGCCCGTCGCGAACTACAATCGTGTAGTTCCCGTCTCCGGGCGGGAGGCCCGGGCGGACGGGGGGCCCGGAAGATGCGGGACCCTGGGCCTCCCCCACCGGTCGCGGGGGCATCCACCATGCCCGCCGAGATCGCGAAGACCGGGATCCGTCGAGCTGCGGGGGGCGAGATGCGGATCACGCGGAGGACGTTCCTCAAGGGGGTGGGGGCGACCGGCGGGGCCGTGGCCGCCACCCGCCTCATCGCCGGGGGCCCGGAGACCCTCCACGCGCAGGAGCTGCCCCAGACCCTCGTCGAGGACCGGGTCCCCTCGGCCTGCTGGATCGGCAAGCAGGACTGCGGCCTGTTGGTCCGACGGGTGAACGGCCGGGTGGTGAAGATCGAGGGCCACCCGACGAACCCCCGCAACCTCGGCACCCTCTGTCCCAAGGGCGTGGCCCAGATCATCTCCCTGTACGACCCCAACCGGGTGAAGACCCCGTTGCTCCGCACGAACGCCAAGGGCGTGCCGGGGCAGTGGCGACGGGTCTCCTGGGACGAGGCCCTGGAGCTCACGGCCGAGCGCATCCGGGCCGCCCGGGAGAAGGACCCGTCCCTCGTCGTCTTCCAGAAGGGCCGGAGCAAGTCCAAACAGCTCTACGACGAGGCCCTGGTCGAGGCCCTGGGGGCCACCAAGGTGGGGCACGGCGCCTTCTGCTCGGACGCCGGCTACCGGGCCATGGAGTACACCTTCGGTCCCCAGGCCGTGATGAACCCCGACTTCCGCTCCACCCGCCTCGTCCTCGCCTGGGGGTGGAACGCCATGGGGGCGGGGGGGAACCAGCTGTGCTGGATCACCTGGCCCCGCCAGCTCCTGGAGGCCCGGGAGAAGGGCGCCAAGGTGGTGGTCATCGACCCGCGCATCCGGGGCCTGGGCCCCTTCGCCGACGCCTGGCTCCCGATCCGCCCCGGCACGGACCTGGCCCTGGCCCTCGCCCTGGCCAACGTCCTGGTCTCCCAGGGGACCATCGACCACGACTACCTGGTGCGGTTCACCAACGCTCCCTACCTGGTGGGTGACGAGGGGTTCTTCCTCCGGGAGGGCGACCGTCCCCTGGTTCTGGACGAGGCCACGGGCCGGGCGGTGCCTGCGGGAACCCGGGGCGCCAGGCCCGTCCTGGACGGGGAGGCCCGGGTGGGCGGGAGGCCGGCGAAGACCGCCTTCCGGCGCTTCGCCGAGCACGTCGCCACGTACACGCCGGAGTGGGCAGCGGAGGTGACGGGCATCTCCGTCGAGGCCATCCGGGGTCTCGCCCAGGACCTCGCCGAGAGGGCCATGATCGGGTCCACGACGGTGGTGGACGGGGTGGAGCTCCCGTACCGGCCGGTGGGGGTGATGCTCTACCACGCCGCCCAGCAGGAGCTGGGGTTCCAGGCTTCCCGGGCCATCGGCATCGTGCTCATGCTGCTCGGGGCCATGGGCGCGGTGGGCGGAACCCTCATCGGACCCAAGTGGGAGATCCACGAGAACTACTGGCTCCTCGACGAGGCCACCGTCGGCGACCCCCCCTACGACTACCTCCTCAAGGGCAGCAAGTTCTTCCCCATCAACTCGGGGAGCCCGGCGGTGGGGGCCGTCGCCATGCTCGCCCCGGAGCGGTACGGGGTGGGCAAGGTGCCCGAGGTCATGATCATCCACATGTCGAACCTGGCCGTCGGGTATCCCAACGTCCACGTCCTCCGGGAGGCCTACGCCAAGGTGCCCTTCGTCGTCGCGGTGAGCCCGTGGCTCTCGGAGACTGCGGACCTCCTCGCCGACCTCGTCCTCCCCGCCGCGACCCTGGAGAAGTACGAGGGACCCCTCTCGGCCACCGACTGGTACGTCGACGCCGTCACCCTTCGCCTGCCGGTGATCGAGCCAATGTTCGAGTCCCGCGGCGAGGTCGACATCTACCTGGACCTCGCCGAGCGGGTCGGCGTGCTCTACGGCAAGGGCGGGTATCTGGACCACGTGAACGAGCAGCTCGCGCTCACGGGGCGCCACGCCCTTCCCCTCGACCGCAAGCCCACCCCCCGGGAGATCTTCGACCACTGGGCCCGAGCCCAGGGGCTGGAGGAGGGGATCGCCTACTTCGAGGAGCACGGGACCTTCGTGAAGGGGCCCTACCCGGCCTCGGTCCGGTACGGCTACGCCACGGACCCGCCCTTCGGGGGCGTCGTCCACCGCCTCTACGGCGAGTCGCTGCTCCGGCTGCAGCGCGAGATGCGGGCCAAGGGAGCCGACGAGGTCTACTGGCGGGACTACACCCCCTTCCCCACCTGGCGCCCACTGACCATGGACCAGTCGCCCGCCGAGTACGACCTCACCCTCATCAGCTACAAGCTGATCGAGCACAAGCAGGGCCGGTCGAGCTTCGTCCCCCTCCTGGCCGAGATCACCGGCGGCCAGCGCCTGGAGATCAACCCACGGACGGCGGGGTCCCGGGGCATCGCCGACGGCCAGGAGGTGTGGGTGGAGTCCCACAACGCCGTGACCGGAGAGACCCGGAGGGTCAAGACCAGGGCGCACTACACCGAGGCCATCCGCCCCGACGTCGTCGGCATGCCCCACCACTTCGGCCTGTGGACCCACCCGTGGTCCAAGGGTCAGGGGCCCACCCCGAACGAGCTCTTCTTCACCGGACCCGGCTACGTGGCCAACACCGCCGATCAGGCCTTCCAGGTGAAGGTCCGTGTCTACCGGGCCGAGGAGGGGTGAGGCCGATGACCCGCTACGGGATGGCGATCGACCT
>CAYVCH010000087.1:6432-9523 GCA_964449755.1 uncultured Actinomycetes bacterium | reverse complement strand
AGGTGGCCGACGCCGCCGGCGTCTCCAAGGGGCTCATCTTCTACTACTTCAAGACGAGGGAGAACCTCATCCTCGCGACCATGCGGTGGGTCCTCCTCCGCGCCGGCGAGCGGATCCGCTCGGCGGTGGAAGGGGCGGGCACCCCCGCCGGGAAGGTCGTGGCCATGATCGACGAGATCTTCTCCGACGCCGAGGCCAACCGCCGCTTCTACGTCGCCTACCTCGACCTCGTGGACCACGCCATCCGACTGGACGACTTCAGCAAGCTCTCGGCGACCTTCCGGGCCATCGTGAACTCCCTGTACGCCGAGGTGGTGGCCCTGGGCGTGAGCCAAGGAGCCTTCTCGGTCCACGACGTCGAGGAGGCGGCGAGCATCATCCGAGCCATCGTGGACGGCCTGTTCCTCCAATGGATCCAGGAACCCGACCGCGAGCGGGCCCACCGGCGGTACCGGGAGGCCGCGAAGCGGGCCGTCCTCGCCTACCTGCACGCGCCGCCCGAGGGGGCGGGGGCCGCCCCCCACCGCTGAGCCGTACCGCCGCGTCCCGCCGGCCGACGACCGCCGAGCCCCGGGGGCGCCCGCGGCGGCGAGGCCCCACTCAGGCCATGACCAGGCCGCCGCCCACCCCCAGGGTCTGGCCGGTGATGAACGACGCCCGGTCGGAGGCGAGGAAGGCGACGGCCTCGGCCACCTCGTCGGGGGTGGCCAGGCGCCGGATGGGGGTGGCCTTCACGATGGCCTCGATCATCCGGCGGAGGAGGGGGGTGTCGGTGAGGCCGGGGGCGACCACGTTCACCCGGATGCCATGCCGGGCCACCTCCCGGGCCAGGGCCCGGGAGAAGGAGATGACCGCCCCCTTGGCCCCGGAGTAGACGGCCTCCCCCGACGATCCCGCCCGGCCCGCCTCCGAGGAGACGTTCACCACCGATCCCCGGCCCCGCTGGATCATGTGGGGCAGCACGGCGTGGCAGGTGGCGAGGACCCCCCGGAAGTTGATCCCGATGATGCGATCCCACAGCTCCTCGTCCGTCTCGACGAAGGGCATGATCCGGTCCCAGCCCGCGACGTTGGCCAGGACGTCGATGCACCCCCACTCCTCGAGCACCCGGGCCACGCCGCCACGGACGCTCCCCGTGTCGGTCACGTCCATCCCCACCGCGAGCCCCTCACCGCCCGCCTCCTCCGCCGCGGCCGCCGCCTCCTCGGCGCCGTCCAGGTTGAGGTCGGCCGCCGCCACCCTCGCGCCGTCCCGGGCGAGGCGGACCACGACCGCCCGCCCGATGCCGCTCGCACCGCCCGTGACGAGGGCCACGCGGTCCCGGAACTCCATGATCCGCTCCTCCCTCACGAGCGCCGGAGGACCCCGGTGGGATCGATCCGGCGCAGCTCCGACAGCTCCTCCTCGGTCGGCGCGGGGGTGACCGGCACCGGCTCCGGCCCGGGCAGCGGGAAGCCCGTGGCCCTCCGCACCTCCTCGACCTCCACCCCCGGATGGACGCTCGCGAGACGCATCCGCCGGGTCCCGGGGTCGAAGCCCATCACCGCGAGCGGCGTCACGACGAGCGAGGGTCCCTCCCCCCGGTACGGACGGTCCTCCTCGGGCCTCGCGGGATGGCCCGGCCCGCTCACGAAGTCGACCCGCTCGACGAAGACCCGGGGGCTGTGGCTCATCGTGTAGATGACCGACCGGCGCACCACCGGCAGGAAGGGGAGGCCCACCGTGCCCGGCCCTCGGAGGGTGGGTCGGGCCCAGTCCCCCACCGAGATCAGGTTGCAGTTGCCGTGGGCGTCCACCTGGAGGCCCCCGGCGCAGAAGACGCCCAACGCATCCCCCCGGCCCTCGAGGAGCACGACCTCGGGCAGCGGCAGGGTCGACGGCGCCCCGGCCAGGACGGGGTCGCAGGACGACCCCGGGAGGACGTCGGGCTCGGGGTTCACCGCCCCGCTGCCACCCACGATGTACCAGAGGCCGGGCGCGTGCAGGCGGCGGGCGAGGAGGCAGGCGGCCAGGGGGAGGGCCGGGACCGCCCCCATGACGACCACCTCCCCGTCCCGGAGGTCCCGGGCCAGGACCACCGCCATCAGCTCGGCGGGGCTGTACCCGGCCTCGCTCACCCTCCCCTCCTCCCCGGGACCACGGCCCGGAGGTAGTCCTCCTCGGGCACCGCACGGATCCGCTCCTCGAGGTAGGCCGGCAGGGCCTCGGGGTCCCGAGCGGCCTGGAGGTAGGCCCGGAGCGCCCCCTCGTCCGCCTCGTACTCCCCGGGCTGGGCGGTCGGATGACACCCCCCGGGGGCCACCACCACCGCGTCCACCAGGAACCCCGGGATCGTGACCCCCGGCGCCCGGCCCGAGAGGCCCCCGACGGGCACCGTCCGTTCCACCTGCACCAGGAGGGTCCGGGCGGCCAGGGCCATCCAGCGATCGGTGAACGGGAACCGATCAAGGGCGACGGTCCCGGCCTCGTCGGCCACGTTGGCGGCCAGCAGCGCGACGTCGGGGCGGAGGGCTCGCACCGCCCAGCCCTCCTCCCCCGTGAACGGGTCGCGGACCCGGGCGAACAGCTCGGGGTCCACGCGGGGGATGTCGGTGAGGTCGAGGCCGGGAGGACACGGGACGAACGGGATCCCACCGGCCCCGGCGTAGAGGGCGTGCGTGAGGCTGCCCTCGTCGCACTCCAGGACCCGCAGGGAGCCCCCCTCCACCGCTCGCCGGAAGCAGGGGGCGAGCCCCAGGTGCTCGAAGCCCACGTAGGGGCTCACCACCTCCTCCACCAGGCCGGCGCCGATGAGCAGGTCGGCCTGGACGGAGGCGGACGGGCTCGTGATGAGCCTCCCGATCCGTACCCCTTGGCGGACCAGCTCCCGGACCAGCGACATGGGGGCGGCCGTCATGTGCATCCCCCCGACCGCCACGGAGGCACCGGGGCGCACGTAGCCCGCGATGACCTCGGCGGTGGACAGGAACCGGGCGGGCATCGATCGTCCGCTGCCTAGAGCCTCGCGCCGCACAGGCCGCAGAAGCTCATGGCCTCCGGCAGCCCCTTCGCGCCACAGGCTGGACACGCCTTGGAGGGCGGCCCCCACAGG
>CAYVCH010000087.1:0-6407 GCA_964449755.1 uncultured Actinomycetes bacterium | reverse complement strand
CGGGCCCGTTCCCGCACCCCAACGTGGTCGGGCTGCCGCTTCTCCACGAAGGCCGTCATGCCCTCCCACGGCTCGAGCGAGGTGAAGTGCAGGGCCAGCCAGTCCCGCGCGTGCCCGATGGTCGCGTGCCAGGCGAGGTCCTTCCAGAAGTTCGCCTGCTGCTTCGTGTAGCGCAGGCACTCGGGGAACTTCTCCACCAGCTTCCGCGCGAGCTCGTCCACCGCCGCGTCGAGCTCCGCCCGGGGCACCACCCGGTTCACCAGGCCCCAGGCCAGGGCCTGCTCCGCGGTGATCGGATCGCAGGTGAAGAGCATCTCCCGCGCCCGGCGGTCCCCGATGAGGATCGGGAGCCACTGGGTGGCACCCCCCGCCGCCACGCTCCCCACCCGCACCCCCACCTGTCGGATGGTGACGTCCTCGGCCGCCACGGCCAGGTCGCAGGCCATGTTGAACTCGTTGCCGCCCCCGGCGACGATCCCGTTCAGCCGGGCGATGGTGGGCTTGCCGATGTTCCGCAGGGCATCGTGGCAGGACGCGAAGAGGCCCATGTACTTCCAGTAGTCGCGGGGGCGCCGCGTGTAGACCTCGGCGTACTCCCGGACGTCGCCGCCGGTGCAGAAGGCCTTGTTCCCGGCCCCGGTGAGGACGAGGACGGCGACCCCGTCGTCCACGGCGGCGTCGAGGAAGGCTTCCCGCATCTCGGCGAGCGTGCGGGTGGTGTAGGCGTTGTAGACCTCCGGGCGGTTGATGGTCACGCGGGCCACCCAGTCCCGCTTCTCGTACAGGATGTCCTGGAAGCCGAACGCCTCGGGCGGACGGGGCTCGATGGGAGAGGCGGCCCCGACGGCGCTCATCACGCTCACCTCCCTATCCCGCTAGACGCCGACCCGCTCCGCCACCTTCCGCAGCCGCTGGCGCGCCAGCAGGGAGGCACCGAAGGCCCCGGCGAAGTACCCCAGATCGCCCTCGGGCAGGCGGATCTCCACCTTGAGCAGCTGCTCGAGGGTCCGGTGCATGAGGGGGACCCGGGTGAGGCCGCCGGAGAGGGCGTACTCGGGTTCGGGCTTCACCCGCTTCACGAGCTGGCCAGCCCGGCCGGCGAGGGCCACCACGGCCCCGGCGCAGACGTCCTCGGCGCTGCGGCCCGCCGCCAGGTGGTTGATCACCTCGGACTCCGCGAACACGGCGCAGACGCTCGAGACCTCCGCGGGGTCGGTCGCGGCGTCGGCCAGGCGCGGGATGTCGGAGGCCTCGTAGCCCATGTACTTCACGGTCTTCTCCAGGAACGCGCCGCTGCCGGCGGCGCACTTGTCGTTCAGCCGGAAGGCCTTGACCCGCCCCACCTCGTCCACGCGGATGGCCTTCACGGTCTGCCCACCCACGTCGAGCACGGTGCGGACGGCGGGGAACATCCGGTGGATGGCCTGGGCGTGACACGTGAGCTCCGTGATGGCCAGGTCCCGGAACGGGACCATGTACCGGCCGTAGCCCGTCGACGCCACGTACGCCACTTCCTCCCGGGCCAGCCCCCCGGCCTCGAGCGCGGCCTCCAGGGCCCGCTCCGCCGCCCGGGCGAAGTTGTAGCCGGTCGGCAGGGAGGCCCGGGCGACGATCTCCCCGGCCTCGTCGGTGAGGACGGCCTTGGTGTAGGTGGATCCGACGTCGATCCCGGCGGTGAGCCTCACGGCAGCACCCCCCCTTCCGCCGTCGACGCCGCCCCCACCAGGGCCCGGTCCAGCGCGAAGAGGGCGGCGCCGATGGCCCCGCAGTAGTGGGACTCCTCGCTCACGTTGACGGGCATCCCCAGGAGCTCCTCGAGGATCGCCACCATCGCCTGGTTCCGGGAGACCCCGCCCGTGAACGTGACCTCCGGTTCGATCCCCACCCGACGGAGCAGGGACACGCTCCGGGAGGCGATCGAGAGGTGGACCCCCTTCAGGATGTCCTCCACCTTGCGGCCGCGGGCCAGCCAGCCGAGGATCTCCGACTCGGCGAAGACGGTGCAGGTGGTGGTCATCGCCACCGGGTTCCGGGCCGTCATGGCCAGGGGACCGAGCTCGGACAGCGGGATCTCGAGGGCGTCCGACGCGGCGCCCAGGAACCGCCCCGTCCCCGCCGAGCACTTGTCGTTCATGCAGAAGTCGAGGACCTGACCGTCCTCCCCGACCCGGATGGCCTTGGTGTCCTGGCCGCCCACGTCGAGGACGGTCCGGGTCCCGGGGAACAGGAACGCGGCGCCCCGTGCGTGGCAGGAGATCTCCGTGACCTGGGCATCCCCGAACTCCACCCGGAACCGGCCGTACCCCGTGCCGATCACCAGGACCACGTCGCCCTCCGCCACCCCCGCGTCCTCCAGGGCCAGCCGGTAGGCGGTGTCGGCCGCCTGGTTGAGGCGAGCCCCGGTGTCGATGAGCGAACGCCCCAGGACCTTCGGCTCGTCGTCCATGACCACGGCCTTGGTCTGGGTCGAACCCACGTCCACGCCGGCCACCAGCATGCCGCTCACCTCCGCGCGGCCAGCTTCCTGCTGGCCAGGGCCTCGAAGAAGGCATCCACCCGGTTCTTCATCTGGGCGTCCGCCCAGAGCCTCGTGTCCACCAGGTCGGACTGGATGAACAGCCCCGGGATGTCCTCGTGCGTCATGAGCCACTCCCGGGCGTCGGGGAGGCCCGTGGAGACCGTCCGGCACGACTTCACGCCGTGGTAGACGATGCCGTCGGCGTCCCAGTCCCTGCAGACCTGGGCCTGCCACCCGTGGGAGAAGAAGATCCCGCTCATGCTCCGCTGGGAGGTGTAGAGGATCTGCTCGGCCAGGCTCTCGAGGGGCCGCCGCAGGTCGTACTGGATGCCCTTGTCGAGGCCCCCACCGGCGAACGTCATGTACTCGCTGTGGACGAAGTTGCCGCCCCACTCGCTGAACAGCTCGATCCATCGACGGAAGTGCGTGTAGCAGGCGGTCCCCACGCAGAGGAGGCGGAACTTCTCCTCCGGCAGGGCCCCGACGCCGAGGCGCACCCGCTCCTTCAGCTCGGCGAGGGCCACCTCCATGAACCGGGTCCCCTCGGGGTGACCCCGCCAGGCGTTGGCGATCCCCATGTAGTTGATGCCGTCCAGCATGGCGTTGAAGGGGGCCGGACGGTGCTTGTTCTCGGCGATGACCGCCTGGTACAGCTCGGCCAGGCGGTTCACCTCGGCCATGACCTCCCGGAGGCGATCGATGTCGAAGCGCGTGCCCGTGACCTGCTCGCAGAGGGCGATGAGCTCCTTGATCTGGCCCTCGACGTACCGTCGATCCTGGATGAAGGTCTCGGTATCGGTCCCGTAGCGGAAGCCGGTCCCCCGCCAGCCGGGGAGGTCGAGGACGAAGACGGGTACCCGGTAGGTCCGCTCCCAGAACTCGGACCACTTGATGTAGGTGTTGCAGGTGTTGGTCGCGACCACGATCCCCGGCTTCGGCAGCCTCCCGCTGGGGTGCTCGCGGCCCGTGAGGTGGAGCCCGATGTCCACCTTCACGTACCCGCAGATGTCCGGGGAGTAGCCGTGGTCCTCGGCGGCGAGGAGGTAGTCCATGGACCTCCCCCGGATGGCGGTCTGGAGGGCCGCGATCTCGGGGAAGCTCATGGGGATGTCGAAGGTCCGCAGGACCTCGGCCATCGAGCCCATCACGAACACGTTGGCCACGGGTCGGCCCCGCTCCTCCGCCGTCATCAACTCCTCCCACCACCGGCCCATCAGGCGGCGGGACTCGGCCCGGGTCGCCCCGATCAGCTCCGAGTGCGGCGCGGCGGGACGCTCGCCGGACGTGTCGGCAGGCTTCGTCGTGGCGCTGGTCTCGGTCATCCTCACCCTTCCCCTCAGGCGAACTCGAACAGCAGCGACTCGGCGAACGTCTCCACCTCCATGCGCATCTGCTCGAAGACGGTGGTCTTCTCCTCGAACTCCATGACCAGGTGAGGGATGCCGGCCTCGTCCAGGGCTCGGCTGTAGGCCACCTGCTCCTCGAGGCCCGGCTCGCACATCTTGGCCGCCGCCACGATGGCGGCTTGGGCACCGGCGTCCCTGATCCGGCGGATGAGCATCTGCTCCTTGGGCTTCCGCGGGTCCCGCTGGACGGGGCTGTAGCTGGAGGTCTCGATGTAGGCCCGGGCCAGGTTGGAGAGCGGGTCGCCCTCGGTGGGCACGTCGTCGGTGAGCCAGCGCAGCCCGATCATGATGTCGTCGTCCACCACGTAGCAGACGTCCTGGATCACGGCGAGCATGTCCAGGGGCGGCTGCTCGCAGAAGCCCCCTTCGAAGACCACCCGGATGCGGTCCTGGGGCTTGGCGTCCCGCTCGGCCAGGAGGGCCAGGGCCCGGCGGAGGAGGACGTTGTGCTCCTCCCTCGGCATCAGGCCGCCCGCCCTGGTGAGCACGGCGGCCTCCACCGCCGAGACCAGCCAGGGCGTCTCGCGCTTCATCCGGTAGAGCTCCCGGAGCAAGCGGCGGTTCTCGTTGAACACCTCGATGGAGGCCCGGAGCGCCTCGTCGGTCACCCGCCGGCCCGATACCTCCTCGACGATCCCGGCGATGCGGGCGTACTCCCCCCGCAGGTACTCCAGCGCGTAGGCCGAGCGCGGGTTGTGGGGGAAGTAGAGGATCTGCGATGAGATGGTCGGGAAGTTCCGGGCCCAGACCCCGCAGGCGTGCCGCGCGGCGTCGCAGATGGGGTGCGTGACGAAGACGGACAGGAAGTCCAGGCGCCCCGAGAGGGCGAGCTCCAGGGCGCTTCGCACGATGGAGCACACGAACGCGGCGATCCGGGCGTCGGCCTGGCGGATCTGGACCTCGGTGCCGGCCCCGGCGATCTTCACCGGGAGCATGCCGGCCGCGTGCGCGATCTCCTCCGGGAAGTAGACCTGGAAGTGGCCGAGGACCTTGCCGCCCGGGTTCGCCTCGAGCCACCGATGGACCGCCGGGAACCCAGGATCCTCCACCAGCCCCCGGCACTCATCCAGGATCCGCGTCAGCTCCTCGGACACGCTCCCTCCCCCGACCGCTCGAGCGCCCCGGCCCTCGTCCGTCCCCTGGCCGAGGCCCCTGACCGGACGGTCAATACGATCTTCCCAGGCTCCTGACCGGACGGTCAATGATGCATCCGCATCATCCTGGGGCGGCCCGCCCCCGCGGGACGGGGCCCACGCTCGGGGGTGATGCGATCGGCCCAGCGAAATGAGCCGCCCGCAACATTGACCGCACGGCCAGGATGGAAGAGCCTCGTGGCGGCCGACCGACCGGCCGGTTGCCTACGTCCGGCGAGAGGGAGGAGGCGCCCTTGGGTGTCGAGACCGGGTCCCGGGTCCCGTTCCGCCGGGACGTGCTCCAGCTCGGCCCGGACGGCGGGCACCTCGTCGGTGGTCGCTGCCCAGCGTGTGGCGCCCACTTCTTCCCGGCCCGAGAGGTCTGCTCGCGTTGCCTATCGGAACTCGCGACCGTCGCGCTCTCGGGCCGGGGGACCGTCTACACCTACACCGTGATCCACCAGGCGCCGCCGGGCTTCGAGACCCCCTACGTCCTCGCCTACGTGGACCTCCCCGAGGGGGTCCGGGTCCTGGGTCAGCTCGAGGTCCCTCCCGAGGAGGCCCGGATCGGTGTCCAGGTGGAGCTGACCCTGACGCCCCTGGGCCGGGACGACGAAGGCCGGGAGGTCGTGGGCTTCCGCTTCCGTCCCGCAGGAGGTTGACCCGTGGCTGAAGAGGTCTTCGTCATCGGCGTCGGCATGACCCGCTTCGGCAAGCACCCCGACCGCGACGCCGCCGACCTCGGGGCAGAGGCGGTCAGGCTGGCCATCGCGGACGCCGGCATCGACCCCCGCCGGATCGAGGCCGCCTACTGCGGCCACGTCTACCAGGGCATGGTGACGGGCCAGCGGATCCTGGCCCAGGTGGGCCTGGCCGGCATCCCCCTGGCCAACGTGGAGAACGCGTGCTCCAGCGGGGCCACCGCCATCCGGGAGGCTTCCCTCGCCATCCGGGCCGGCGAACACGACGTCGTCCTGGCCATCGGTGCCGAGCACCTCACCACCCGGTTCCGGGGGGCCCTCACCCCGGACCCCACGGACGTCGAGGCGGCCGTCGGCCTGACCATGCCCGGCATCTACGCGATGCGCGCGCGCCGGTACATGGAGGAGTTCGGCATCACGCGCGAGCAGCTCGCCCTTATCCCCGTGAAGAACAAGGCCAACGCCGCGCGCAACCCGCTGGCCCAGTTCCAGGACCCCGTCACGGTCGAGCAGGTCCTGGGGTCCCGGATGATCGCGGATCCGTTGCGTCTCCTCGACTGTTCCCCGGTGTCCGACGGCGCCGCGGCGGCGATCCTCGCGAGCGCGGCCGCCCGCCTCGACGCGGCCGCCACCCGTGACGACGTGGTGG
>CAYVCH010000086.1:0-9581 GCA_964449755.1 uncultured Actinomycetes bacterium | reverse complement strand
GAGCGTTTGCCCTGCTCAGAGGCTACTTTTCGCTCGACTTTTTCAGGAGGAAGTAACTCTAGCAAGGGCCCTGCTCACCCCCGCCCCGGGACAGGTCCGGAGCCTGCGGCCGGCGGGGCCTCAGCCCGGCGGCGCCGCCGGCACCTCGAGGACGAACCGCAGGACCCCGTCCTCCACGGTCGCCCAGGCCGAGCCCCCCTGGGCCCTGGCCAGGGCCCGGGCAACGAACAGCCCGATCTTGCTGCCGGAGCCGGACCCGGGGCGGCGGGCCTCGAACAGGCCCTCGGCCGCGGCGGGTCCGACCTCGCTCCCCGCCCGGGCCACCTCCAGCCGCAGGACGTCCCCCCGCCGCTCCGCCCGCACCCGGACGGGCCCCTCCCGGGCCCACCACACCCCGCCCTCGACGAAGGCTCCGAGGACCATCCGCAGCCGGTCCGGATCCGCCAGGGCCCGCACGGCGGCCCCCTCCCAGACGACCTCCGGGTGCTCGGGGTCCCGGGCCGCGGAGCTGGCCACCTCCCGGACGAGCTGCTCGACGTCCACGGCCTCGGGGAACAGCTCCAGGGTCCCCGCCGCCAGGCGGGCCGCGTCCACGAGCTGCCTGACGATGGCGTCCATGCGCTCGGCGTCGTGGAGGATGCCCTCGACCATGGTGGTCCGCTGCTCCTCGGTCATGGCGCCGGCCCGCCGCTGCAGCGCGTACGCGAAGCCCTTCACCGCCGTGAGGGGCGACCGGAGGTCGTGGGCTGCCGCCGCCACGAGGTGCTCCAGGGGCACCCGGGCCCCCCACCGCCGCTGCCGGGCCCACTCGAACAGGCACACCGTCGCCGCCGCCGCGAGGTTCAGCGACTCGGCGCGGGAGGCGATGGGGACGCGGACCACGGCATCGGCCAGGGCCCTCACGTCGGGCGGCAGCCCCCAGGCCTCGTTGCCGAAGAGGAAGGCCGTGGGGCGGGTGAGGTCCTGCTCGTACAGGTCGGACTGGCCCTCGGCATCCATGGCCAGGACGGCCATCCCCCGGGACCGCAGCAGCCGGACGACGGCGGCCGTCTCGGCCCCCCGCACCACGGGGACGTGAAACAGCGAGCCCGCGGAGGATCGGACGGTCTTGGGGTTGTAGACGTCCACCGACGCCTCGCTGAACACCACGCCGTCCGCCCCAGCGGCGTCCGCCGACCGCAGCACGGTCCCGGCGTTGCCGGGGTCGCGGACGGCGTGGAGGAGGGCAACGCAGCCGGCCTGGCCCGGGAGGGCCCGGGCCGGCACGTCCACGAAGGGCGCCACCCCCACCAGGCCCTGCGGCGTGACGGTCGAGGTGAGCCGGGCCATCACCTCGTCGCTCACGTGGAGGACCTCCACCCCGGCCCCCACCGCCTCCTGGACGACCCGGTGGTCGGGGGCGGCGTGGAACAGCGTCTCCAGCCGGCCGGCGCCCAGGGCCTCCCGCACGGCCTGGGCTCCCTCCACCAGGAACCGGGCGTCGCGCTCGCGGAAGGCCCGCTTCTTGAGCCTCGCGGCCCGGGCCACCCGCCGGTTCCGGGGAGAGGTGATCACAGCCGCCCCCGCCCGGCCGGGCCCGGGGCCGGGCTAGGCCCCCTCTCCCAGGGCCTCCCGGGCCACCTCGACCAGCTGGCCGAAGGCGGCGGGATCCCGGACGGCCAGGTCGGCCAGTACCTTCCGGTCCAGCTCGACTCCGGCCTCCCGGAGCCCTCGAAGGAAGCGGGAGTAGGACAGACCGTGGAGCCGGGAGGCCGCGCCGATGCGGGCGACCCAGAGGCGTCGGAACTGGCCCTTGCGGTCCCGCCGGTCCCGGTAGGCGTAGGCCAGCGAGTGCATGACCTGCTCCTTGGCCACCCGCACCCGGCGGTGGCGCGCCCCCACGTAGCCCTTGGCCGCCTTCAGGATCTCGCGGCGCTTCTTCCTCGCGTGGACGGCCCGCTTCACCCGGCTCATCGCCTACACCCCCAGCAGGCGGCGAACCGCCTTCCGCTCCGCGGTCACCTCGCCCAGGCCCGTGATCCGGCGCTTCCGGCTGCTCCGCTTCTTCGTCAGCATGTGGTTGCCGGTGGCCTTGCGGTGCAGGACCTTCCCCGTCCTGGTCACCCGGAACCGCTTGGCCGCGGACCGGTGGGTCTTCGCCTTCGGCATGCCCTCGTCCCTTCCCCCTCGCCCGGCCCGACGTCACCTCGCCGGGGCCGGCTGCTTCTTCGTCGGGGCGATCACCATGACCATGTTCCGGCCGTCCTGCTTGGGCTCGGACTCGACCACCGCCAGGCCCTGCAGGTCCTCGACCAGGCGGTCCAGGATCCGCAGGCCCAGCTGCGGCCGGGACATCTCCCGGCCTCGGAACATGATCGTCACCTTCACCCGGGCTCCCTCCCGCAGGAACCGCTCGACGTGCCCCTTCTTCGTCGCGTAGTCGTGGGGGTCGATCTTCGGGCGGAACTTGATCTCCTTGACCTCGACCCGGGCCTGCTTCTTGCGGGCCTCCTTCAGCCGGATGTCCCGCTCGTACTTGTACTTGCCGTAGTCCATGATCCGGCAGACCGGCGGCGTGGCCTGGGGGGCCACCTCCACCAGGTCGAGGTCCAGATCCCGGGCCCGCTGGAGCGCCTCCTGGACCGGGACGATCCCGACCTGCGCCCCGTCGGGCCCCACCAGGCGGACCTGGGGAGCCCGGATCCGCTCGTTGATGCGCGGCTCAGTCGATACCCCGCATCACCCCCGACAGACAGCGGAGCACCGACCTCCGCCGGCGCTCACTCGACCCACGCGGCCTGACCAACGGATCGAGTATAGGTGCGGCCGTGATGCCTGTCGACGGACGCAGGGCCCACGGCTACTCGAGGGGCCGGACGTTGGCAGCCTGCTTGCCCTTGGGCCCCTCGACGATGTCGAACTCCACCTGCTGGCCCTCGGTGAGACTACGGTAGCCGTCCATCTGGATGGCGGAGTAATGGACGAACACGTCGTCTCCGTCCGGCTGGGAGATGAACCCGTAGCCCTTCTCGTTGCTGAACCACTTCACGGTGCCTCGCGTTGCCAACCGCCCTACCTCCTTGCCACCAAGCCGGCCGAATCTAGCACGGGCCCCCGGCACGGGCAACGGGTCACCAGTCGGGCTCCAGGGGTCGCCCGTAGTCGTCCCGGAGACGGACGGCGTCGTCCTCGGTGGTGTAGCCGTAGGCGATCTCCAGCACCCGCCCCCGCCGGGTCCCGCGGTTGCCGATCTGGTGGGTGGTCTCCGCGGGCACCGTGAACTCCTCCCCCGGCCGCGCCTCGACCACGCGGTTCCCGATCTGGATCACCAGGCCCTCGTCCAGCACCACCCACATCTCGTCCCGCAGCCGGTGGTAGTGGACGCTCGTCTCCTGGCCCGGCTCCACGGTGATCACCCGCACCGACGACGGCTGGTTGAGCGCGTAGGTGACGACCTTGCCCCAGGGCTTGTCGATGATCACGCTCCACCCCCCCCGCCGCGTCCCTCCTCCTTGGGCAGGGAGTCCAGCAGGGAGGCCATCTCCACGGCCGCCAGGGCAGCGTCCCAGCCCTTGTTCCCGTGCTTGCCCCCCGCCCGGTCCATGGCCTGCTCCAGGGTCTCGGTGGTGAGGACCCCGAAGATCACGGGGACGCCGGCGTCCTCGGCGGCCCGTCGCACGCCGGCCGCGCACGCCCCCGCCACGTACTCGAAGTGGGCGGTCCCGCCGCGAACCACCGCGCCCAGACAGACCACCGCGTCGTAGGCGCCGGAGGCCGCCAGGCGACGGGCCACCAGGGGGATCTCGAAGGACCCCGGCACCCAGACCACGTCCAGGTCGTCCTCGGCGACCCCGTGACGGCGGAGACAGTCCACCGCCCCCTCCACGAGACGGCCCACCACCAGCTCGTTGAAGCGAGCCGCCACGATGGCGAACCGCCGCCCCCGGGCCTCGAGGTCCCCCCGGATCGTCCTCACAGCGCCTCCCCGCCCCCCGCCGCCGTGGGATCCAGCTCGAGCGCCTCCAGGCCGTCCAGGAGGTGGCCGAGCTTCTCCCGCTTGGTCCGCAGGTACTGGAGGTTCTCCGGGGTGGGCCGCACCTGCAGTGGGACGCGGCCCACCACCGACAGGCCGTAGCCCTCCAGGGCCACGAGCTTGGCCGGGTTGTTCGTGAGCAGCCGCATGGACCGGACCCCCAGGTCCCGCAGGATCTGGGCCCCGATCCCGTAGTCGCGCAGGTCCGGCGGGAAGCCCAGCTCCTCGTTGGCCTCCACCGTGTCGCGGCCTTCCTCCTGGAGGCGGTAGGCCCGGAGCTTGTGGGACAGGCCGATGGCCCGACCCTCATGGCCCCGCAGGTACAGGACGACGCCCCGGCCCTCGGCGCCCACCAGCCCGATGGCCCGGCGGAGCTGGGCTCCGCAGTCGCAGCGGAGGGAGGCGAACACGTCGCCCGTCAGGCACTCCGAGTGAACCCGCACGAGCACGTCCTCGCCGTCGCCGAGCTCCCCCAGGACCAGGGCCACGTGGGTCCGGGGATCCACGGCGCTCTCGTACGCGTAGGCCTGGAACACCCCGTGCTCGGTGGGGATGGTGGCCTCGGCCACCCGCTCCACGAGGCGCTCCCGCTGGCGCCGGTAGGCGATGAGGTCGGCGATGGAGATGATCTTCAGGCCGTGCTCCCGGGCCACCCGGGTGAGCTCCGGGAGGCGGGCCATGGTGCCGTCGGGGTGCAGGATCTCGCAGAGGACCCCCACGGGGGCCAGCCCCGCCAACCGGGCCAGGTCCACGGTGGCCTCGGTGTGCCCGGCGCGCTGGAGGACGCCGCCCTCCCGCGCCCGCAGGGGGAAGACGTGCCCCGGCATCCGCAGGTCCCGGGCGGTGGTCCGGGGGTCTGCCACGGCCCGGATCGTGGTGGCCCGGTCGTGGGCGCTGGTGCCCGTCGTGGTCCCGTGCTTGGCGTCGACGGACACGGCGAAGGCCGTCCCGTGGGTCTCCTCGTTCTGGTCCACCATGAGGGGGATCTGCAGCTCGTCCAGGCGGTCTCCGGCGCAGGGCATGCAGACGATGCCGCGGCCGTGGGTCACCATGAAGTTGATGGCCTCGGGGGTCGCCTTCTCCCCCGCCATCACGAAGTCGCCCTCGTTCTCCCGGTCGGCGCCGTCCACGACGATGACGATCCTGCCCCGGCGGATGTCCTCGATGGCCTCCTCGATGGAGGCGAAGGGCGACCCTGCCGGCTCGCTCACGGGCTCCCCCGTTCCCCCGCCCGGGGCCGTCCTGCCCCGAGCAGCCCCTCCACGTACTTGGCGACGACGTCCACCTCCAGGTTCACCGGGTCCCCGGGCCCGACCTCCCCCAGCGTGGTGACGGCCAGGGTGTGCGGGATCAGGGCCACCCGGAAGCGGTCCCCCTCGACCCCGGCCACCGTGAGGCTCACCCCGTCCACGGCGACCGAGCCCTTCTCCACCAGGTACCGGAGGAGACCGGCGGGGGCCCGGACGACCATGGTTGCCCCCCCCGTCCCCTCCGGCTCCACCGAGACCACCTCCCCGACCCCGTCGACGTGGCCCAGGACCAGGTGGCCGCCCAGGCGGCCGAGCAGGCTGACGGGACGCTCCAGGTTGACCGGGGCACCGGGCCGGAGGCGGCCCAGGCCGGTGCGGGAGAGGGTCTCAGGGGAGAGGTCGAAGGCGAGCAGCCCGTCCGCGGCCTCCACCACGGTCAGGCAGACCCCGTTCACCGCCAGCGACGCACCCACCCCACTGTCCTGCGCCACCGTCCGGCAGCGAACCGAAAGGCGCCCCTCCCTGGCGGCCTCGACGGTCCCCCGCTCCTCAACGATCCCGGTGAACATAGGCCTCCACGCGCAGGTCCCGTCCCACCCGCTCCACCGAGGCGATGGCCAGCTCCCGCGCCAGCGCGATGGACGCGAACCCCTCGCCACCGAGGATGCCCGGCGCCCCCGCGCCACCCACCAGACGCGGGGCCAGGTACAGCACGACCTTGTCGACCACCCCGGCCGCCACCGCCGACCAGGCCAGGGTCGGTCCCCCCTCCAGCAGCACCGCCTGCAGCTCCCGCTTCCCCAGGTCGGCCAGGAGGGCGGGCAGGAAGACCCCGCCCCGCCCGTCGGCCGGCAGCACGGTCACCTCCGCCCCCGCGACCTCCCACGCCTCCCGGCTGGACGCCGGGGCCGCCTCGGTGGTCGCCACCAGCGTCGGGGCGGACCCATCGAAGAGGCGGCCGGTGGCCGGGACCCGGCCCCTGGCGTCCACCAGGACGCGGAGGACGGGAGCGCCGCGATAGGACGGGTCCCGGACCGTGAGGGCCGGATCGTCGGCCAGGGCGGTGCCGGCCCCCACCACGATGGCGTCGGCGGCGGCCCGGAGGCGGTGGGCGTCCGCCCGGGCCTCCTCGCCGGTGATCCACCGGGAGGACCCGTCCCGGGCGGCCACCTTCCCGTCGAGGGTGGCCGCCACCTTGAGGGTCACGAAGGGCAGGCCGGTGCGCACGTGCTTCACGTAGGCCTCGTTCAGCCGCTCGGCCTCCTCCGACAGCGGCCCCACACCCACCTCCACACCGGCGGCCCGGAGCGTGCGCAGGCCCCGCCCGTCCACCACCGGGTTGGGGTCGAGCATGGCCACCACGACCCGGGCCACCCCGGCGGCGACGATGGCCTGGGTGCAGGGCGGGGTGCGCCCGAAGTGGTCGCAGGGTTCCAGCGTGCAGTACAGGGTGGAGCCCCGGGCGCGCTCCCCGGCGGCCCGGAGGGCCACCACCTCGGCGTGGGGTCGACCGGGTCCCCGGTGCCACCCCTCGCCCACGACCCGGCCGTCCCGGACCACCACGGCCCCCACCATGGGATTCGGGGACACGATCCCCCGGCCCCGCTCCGCCAGGCGGAGGGCCCTGCCCATCACGCTGCGGTCGTCCACCACCAGCCTTTCCCGGGGCAGGGGGCGTGGGGGGAGCCGCGGCCGAGGCAGCCGCCGCGCCCGTCTCCTCCCATCCCGACTGTCACGGTCGGTCCCGGAGTTCCACCGGGTCCACCCCCGGGTGGCTCCCGGGGGGTCGCGGACTCTCACCGCCGGTGGGGACTTTCACCCCGCCCCGAAGACGAGCTTCGCCGCCAGTATAGAGCGAGCTGCCCGCCGTGGGCAGCCCCGGGGCCAGCTCAGCCCGCCGACCGCCGGTCCACCGCGTAGGAGGGGCTCGGGTCGCGCTTGGCGAACTGCTTCATCTCCGTGGCCACGGCCACCGCCTCGCCGTAGTGGGCGAAGGCCCGCCGGGCGGTGGTGGCGATGCCGATGGAGATGGACACGAGGGGGACCTCCTGCACCGCGCCCCGCCGGTCGCGGGCGGTCACGTACCCGCGCTCCAGGTCCTCGGGCTCGTAGAAGTCCCGGACCGCCTCGCCGAAGCGCTCGCAGATGCGCTTGGCCACCGCCTCGGCCACGTCGGGGGGCACCACGGCCACGAAGTCGTCGCCCCCGACGTGGCCCACGAACCCCTCGACGCCGGCGTGTTCCGCCACGGCCTCCTGCACCACCCGGGCCGTCATCTGGATCAGCCGGTCACCCCGCACGAAGCCCTTCTGGTCGTTGTAGGCCTTGAAGTTGTCGAGGTCGGCGTACAGCACGGCGAAGGGGGTCCCCTCCCGCACGTTGCGCTCGATCTCCTCCTGGATGCGGATGTTGCCGGGCAGGCCGGTGAGGGGCGACAGGTTGCGCATCTCCCGGGCCCGCCGGAGGGTCCCCTTCACCCGGGCCAGCAGCTCGATGGGGTCGAAGGGCTTGACGATGTAGTCGTCGGCACCGGCGGTAAGGCCCAGGACCTTGTCGGTGGAGAGGGCCTTGGCGGTGAGCATGATGATGCTGGTGCCGCCCGTCTGCGGGTTCCGCCGCAGGCGCTGGGCCACCTCGAACCCGTCCATCCGGGGCATCATCACGTCCAGGAGCACCAGGTCGGGCCGGAGCTGGGCGGCCTTCTCCAGGGCCTCCTCCCCGTCGGCGGCGACGTGGACCTCGTAGCCGGCGGACCGGAGGTTCACCTCCACGAACCGGGCGATGTCCGGGTCGTCGTCCACCACCAGGATGACCTCGGACATCAGGCCCCCCTGGCCACGGCCGCCAGGGCCCGGGCCGCCTCCGCCGGGTCGGGGGCCTTGAAGATGGCCGAGGCCGCGGCCAGGACGGTGGCGCCCGCCGCGACGCAGCGCCGGCCCGTCTCCAGGTTGATCCCCCCGTCCACCTCGACGTCGGTGGCGAGGCCCCGTCGGTCGATCTCGGCCCGCACCGCCTCCACCTTGGGCAGGGCCTCCGGGAGGAACGCCTGGCCGGCCCAGCCGGGGTGGACGCTCATCACGATGACCCCGTCCAGCCGGTCGAGGAAGGGGAAGACGGCCTCCACGGGCGTCTCGGGGTTCACGGCCAGGCCCACCCGCAGTCCCCGCCCCCGGGCCTTGCGGATGACGGGCTCCGGGTCCGCCACGGCCTCCACGTGGCAGGTGACCATGTCGGCGCCGGCCTCGGCGAAGTCGTCGAGGAGGCGCTCGGGGTGCTCGACCATGAGGTGGCAGTGCAGGGCCCGGGACGTGAGGGGGCGCAGCGAGCCCACGACCACCGGACCCACGGTGAGGGGCGGGACGAAGTGGGCGTCCATCACGTCCACGTGGATGGCATCGGCATAGGGCTCGACCAGCTTGACCTGGTCGGCCAGGTGGGCGAAGTCCGCCGAGAGGATGGAGGCGGCGAGCCTGGCCATGGGCGGATTCTACCGGCCGCCCCCCGGCTTCCGGCGCGGCCCGCGGCAGGCCTATCCGCGACGTCGGAAGGCGGCCACGAACATGGCGTCGGTGCCGTGCCGGTGGGGCCACAGGCGCACCCGGGGGGCCGTCCCGTCGGGGCCCGCCACGACGTCCGGGACGAGGTCGGACCGGCCACGGAGGAGCGCGTCGCAGGCGGCATCGGTCTCGGCCCGGGGGAACGTGCACACCGAGTACACCAGCCGCCCCCCCGCGCGAAGCAGCTCGGCCGCCCCCGCCGCGATGGCCACCTGCAGGCGCCCCAGCCGCGACGGGTCCTGCTGGCGGGGCCGCCACAGCAGCTCGGGCCGGCGCCGGGCTGCCCCCAGGCCCGAGCAGGGGGCGTCCACCAGGACCCGGTCGAACCCGCCCCGCAGGGCGGGCCGCCGCGCGTCCTGGGCGAGGACCAGGACCCGCACCCCGAGCCGCCGGGCGGTTCGAACCACCAGGCCCGCCCGCTTGGGCAGGACGTCAGCGGCCACCGCCCATCCCCCGGGGGCGACCCGGCAGGCGATGTCGGCGGCCTTGCCCCCCGGTCCCGCGCAGACGTCGAGCACTCGCTCCCCCGGCCGGGGGTCGAGGACGTCCACGACGAAGACCGAGGCCGGGTCCTGGACGGCGAACCAGCCCTCCCGGAAGCCGGGGAGGTCCTCGGGGCGTCCGGCGTCCAGGAGGATGCCACCCGGGCGGAGCGGCGCCCGGCGGTACGTCCAGCCGGCCTCCCGGAGGGCCCGTTCCACGGCCGGCGGGTCCGCCCGGCACGGGTTCACCCGCAGCGCCAGGGGGGCCCGGTCCGCGAGG
>CAYVCH010000085.1:0-9624 GCA_964449755.1 uncultured Actinomycetes bacterium | reverse complement strand
CCCCCGCCCCCTCCCGCCGGAGCAGCTCGGCCGTGGCCAGGCCGATCCCGGAGGCCGCGCCGGTGACCAGGGCCCGGCGCCCGGCGAAGCCTCCCGCGGAGGTCACGTGAGCAGCACCCCGCCGTTCACCCCGATGGTCTGGCCGGTCACGTAGGCAGCGTCGTCCGACACCAGCCAGGCCACGGCCCCCGCGACGTCGTCCCCGCTCCCGTGCCGCCCCAGCGGGATGGTCCTCCGCACCCGCTCCAGCTCCTCCTCGAGGGTCGTCCCCCGCCGCTCGGCCAGGACCCGGAGGTCGGCCCGGTGCATCTCGGTGTCCATGTTCCCAGGGGCGACCGTGTTCACGCGAATCCCGTGGGGGGCCAGCTCCAGGGCCAGGGAGTGGGTGAGGAGCGCCACGCCGCCCTTGGAGGCACAGTAGGCGGCCCCCCCTGCCACCCCCCGCTGGCCGAAGATGGAGCCCACGTTCACGATGCAGCCGCCCCTGCCCTGGGCGATCATCGCGCGGGCCGCGGCCCGGGCCATCAGCATGGCGCCCAGCAGGTTCACCTCGACCACCCGGCGCACCTCCGCCACCGGCGCGTCCACCAGCTCCGCCACCGGCCCGCCGACCCCGGCGTTGTTCACGAGCAGGTCGAGGCCGCCCAGGCGCTCGAGGGCCAGGCCGACGGCCGCCTCGGCGTCCCGCTCCACCGAGACGTCCCCCACCACGGCCTCCACCCGCGCGCCGGGCCGCAGGCCCCCCAGGCGCCGGGCCGTGGTCTCCACCTCGGCCAGGACGTCCATGAGGACCACGTCCCAGCCGTCCCGCACCAGCCGCGCGGCGACGGCCTCCCCGAGGCCCCGGGCGGCGCCGGTGACCAGGCCCCTCATGGCACCCGGGCGGCGATCTCGCCGCAGGTCGCCACCCACACGTCCTCGTGGCCGGTCACGAGGGCGAGCAGCCAGTCCAGCAGCGGCAGCCGGCCGGGACGCCCGATGATCTGGGGGTGCATCGTGAACACGCAGGCCCCGCCCAGCTCACGGATGCCCAGGAACTCCTCCTCCCAGATGGTCCGGACCTCGGCGGCGCTCCGGATGGTCTTGGTCCACGTGGCCCCGTCGAACCAGAAGTGGGCGGCGTCGTCCAGGATCCACTGCACGGGGACCTCGACGACGGAGGAGCCAGGGTGGCGGTAGGGGCGGACGTCGTCCATCAGGTTCGACGAGTAGCGGAAGCCGTGGGCCTCGAGCAGCGGCAGCGTGTGCGCGCTCAGGTCCCAGGATGGCGACCGGTACCCCACCACCTCGACACCGAAGGACTCCAGGACCTCCTTGCCCCGGGTCAGCTCGTTCTCCTCCTCCTCGCGGGAGAGCCGGGTCGGGGAGGTGTGCGTGTAGCCGTGGTGCCCGACCTCGTGGCCGGCCTCCACGATGGCCCGCACCCGCTCGGGGTGGGCCTCGGCGACCCGGCCGGGGACGAAGAAGGAGGCCCGTACGCCGTGCCGTGCCAGCAGGTCCAGGACGAGGGGCACGGCCACCCTCGCCCCGTAGCTCCCCTGGGAGAGGACCCCGGGCCTGCCCGCGTTGGCCGGGTCCTCGCCGATCCACACCTCCTCGGCGTCGAAGTCGAACGTGAACGCCGCCGCGCAGCGCGCTCCCTCAGGCCACACGTCGCCCCCCCGGAGCCCGGCTACTCGGGCCCGGACCCCGACTCAACGGCCAGCCCATGCCGTTCCTCGGCCTCGACGGGGACCCCCGCCCGCCCCTCGGGTCCCATCCCCCGCAGCGCCCGGCCCAGCCGATCCAGCAGCTGCATGATGCCCCCGGGGAAGAACAACACGGTCAGCGCTATGGCCCCCCCGAACAGCCCGAGCCGGAGGGTCCCGGCCACCCGCAGGTACTCCCCCCGAAGGTGATGATGGCGGCCCCCAGCACGGGGCCCAGGAACGTCCCGGCGCCGCCCAGGAGCCACATGGCCACCACCATGAGGAACTGGTCGATCCCGAGCATCCCCGGGGAGATCTGCCCCAGGAGGTGGGCGAAGAGCCCGCCGGCGAAGCCGGTGACGAAGGCCGAGATGGCGAAGACCTTCAGGCCCTCCCGGAACCGGTCCACGCCGATGGCGACGGCGAAGTCCTCCGAGTCGCGGAGGGCGACGAAGGCCAGGCCCGTCTTGCCCCGGACGATCCGGTACAGGGCCGCGTGGGCCACCAGGAAGAAGGCGAAGGCGAGGTAGTAGGCCTGCCACTTGGCCAGGTCGGGGAGGAGGGTGGGGATGCCCAGCAGCCCGATCCCGCCGCCCGTCCAGTCCCGGGCAATGGAGATGAGGGAGGGCAGGGCGTCGGCGAAGGCCAGCGTGAGCAGCGCGATGTAGATGCCCCGCAGGCGGAGCACCGGCAGGCCCAGGAACAGCGTGACCAGTGCCGCCGAGGCCAGGGCACCCACGACCATGGTGAGCCACGGGGACCACCCGAGCTCCTTCGCCACCACGGCGGACGTGTAGGCCCCGAGGGCCATAAACCCCATGTTCCCCAGGGAGATGATCCCCGCGACCCCGTTCAGCAGGTTCCAGTAGGACGCCACCACGGCCCAGATGAAGAACAGGCTGCCCAGGTGCAGGACGAACCGGCTGGCTCCGAGGTAGGGCCAGGCCGCCAGGAACACGACCACCAGCCCCAGGAGGATCCGCCCGGGAGCCGCCATCGGTCGCCTCCCCACGCTCACGCCGTCCTACCCCCCAGGATGCCCTGGGGCCGGGCCGACAGGGCCACGATGAACGTGAGGAGCCAGGCCGGCCAGATCCACAACGTCCCGGCGTACAGGGTGACCAGGGCCTCGATGGTGCCGAGCGCGAAGGCCGCCGCGATGGCGCCGGGAACGTTGCCCAGGCCCCCGAAGGTCACGATGATGAAGCCCTTGATCATCCACTCCCAGCCCACGTGGGGCGTCATGAACGACTTCGTGCCCAGGAGGATCCCCGACAGCCCGGTGAGGACGAAGGCGAAGGCGAACGTGGCGCCGAAGATCCGGTCGATGTCGATACCCACGATGCGGGCTCCCGGCACGGACTGGGAGACGGCCCGCATGGCCCGGCCCACCGTGGTCCGCTTCAGGAACGCCCCGACGAGCAGCATGAGGGCCACGGCCACGACGATGAGCCCGAGGTCGTGCCAGCTCACCCGGCCGAACCACAGGCGGAGGCTGCCCCGGAAGAAGGGGGGCACCGACTTCACCCTCGGCCCGAACACCTGGAGCAGCCCGTACTCCAGGAGGATGGCCAGCCCCAGCGTGAAGAGGAGGGTCCCGAAGGCCCATTCCTTGCGCCGGAGGAGGTACCGGATGCTCCACCGGTACAGCACCCAGCCGAAGGCCACCATGAACGCCAGGGTCACCACGATCCCCGGGGCCAGGCCGAGCCCCAGGCGGGTCATGAGGAACCAGGTGAGGTAGGCGCCGATGACCGCCACGTGCCCGTGGGCGAAGTTGAAGACGTGGCTGACCCCGTAGACGACGGTCAGGCCCATGGCCATGATGGCGTAGAGGGAGCCCAGGATCAGCCCGCTTACCGCCGAGTTCAGGAAGGCGTCCACGTCAGAAGTAGGCCTCCTTGATCTCGGCCACGTCGGCCCGGGCGGCGGGCCGCTCGAAGAGGATGGCACCCTTCTTGAGCACGTAGATCCGGCGGGCCAGGCGCAGGGCGTGCTCGATCTCCTGCTCCACCAGCAGGATCGTGATCCCCCCCTCCTGGTTGATCCGTCGGATGGCCTCGTAGAGGGTCTTCTTCAGGCCAGGGGCCAGGCCGATGGAGGGCTCGTCCAGCAGCAGCAGGGACGCCCCGCTCATGAGGCCCCGGGCGATGGCCACCATCCGGCTCTCGCCCCCCGAGAGCGTGAAGCACGGTTGGTGGGGCCGCTCCCGCAGCCGGGGGAAGATCTCGTAGACGAGCTCCAGGCTGCGGGCGAGGTGCCGGCGCGCCGACCGGTTGTAGGCGCCGAGGTCCAGGTTCTCCCGGACGGTCATCTCCGGGAACAGGTGGCGCTCCTCGGCGATGTAGGCGATGCCCCGCCGCACGATCTCGTGGGCCGGCAGGCTGGCGATCTCCTCGCCCCGGAACCTCACCGACCCCGATGCCGGCGGGTGCACCCCGGACACGGCCTTCAGCAGCGTGCTCTTGCCGTGCCCGTTGGGGCCGAAGAGGGCGACGACCTCCCCTTCCTCGACCTCCAGGGAGACCCCCCGGAGGACCCGGATGTCCTCGTAGCCGCCGACCAGGTCGCGGACCTCCAGCAGGCTCACGCCCCGGACCTCCCCCCAGGTAGACGTCGACGACCCGCTCGTGCTCCTTCACCTCCTGCGGGGAGCCGCTGTAGAGGACCTCGCCGTTGTGGAGGATGAGCATCCGGTCGGAGACGCCGATCAGGACGTCGAGCAGGTGCTCGATGATCATGACCGTGATCCCCCACTCCCGGTTGATCCGGCGCACCAGGTCCAGGTAGCGCTCGATCTCCACGAGGGAGAACCCCGCCATGGGCTCGTCCAGCATGAGCAGCTTGCAGCCGGTGGCCAGGGCGGCCCCGAGCACGACCTTCTTGGTGGTGAACAGGTCCAGGTTCGTGGCCGTGGCCTCGGCCACGCCGGAGAGCTCCAGGAACGCCAGGATCTCCTCGACCCGCGCGCCGCCGCCCGCGCCGAACAGGCCCCCCACCCGGACGTTGTCCCGCAGGGTCAGGGAGTGGAACAGGGTGGGGGTCTGGAAGGTCCGGACCAGGCCCAGGTGGCAGATCTGGTGGGGGCCGAGCCCGACGATGTCCCGTCCCCGGAACCGGATCCGACCCGCCGTGGGCCGGTAGAAGCCCGAGGTCACGTTGAACAGCACCGACTTCCCGGCACCGTTGGGCCCCGCGATGCCGAAGACCTCGCCCTCCTCGACGTGGAAGTCCACGCCGTTCAGGGCCACGAGGCTGCCGAAGTGCTTGGTGACCCCCTCGACCTCCAGGATGGCCATGGATCCCGGAGCCTACTCCGGGATCCAGGGCGGCATCTGCAGGGTCCCCTCGGCGGCCACCTCGGGCAGGACCACCACGTGCTCGCCGCCCTGCACCTTCGACCAGATGGTGGGCAGGAGGTCGTCCCCGGGCATCGCGTACTGTCCCTCCTCGGGCGGGGCGAACTTGTAGGTGCCGGCGAAGCCCGTGTACACGGTCGTGCGGATGGCCTCGTTCACCCGGTCGTAGCACTCCACGCACCCCACCTGCTTCACGGCGTTGGCCCACATGTCGAAGGCGTCCCGCACCACGAAGGGGTGGATGGAGAGGGGCTCGTGGCCGTACCGCGCGGCGAACCTCCGGATGTAGTCGGTCTTGTCCCGCCCGATCTTGCTGCTCACGCCGATCACCGTGGCCCACAGCAGCCCGTTGGCGTTCTCCCCGGTGAGCTCCAGGAACTCGGGGATGTTGGGCGTGTACTGCATGTACACGAGGCTCCGGATGCCGGTGTCGGCGAACTGCCGCCGGAACTGGTTCATGAAGCGGGCCGCGTCCGCCGGGTCCAGGTTCCAGAAGGTGACGAAGGCCGGCTCCGCCTTCTCGATCTTCGACAGCACCGGCCCCCACTCCTCCACGCCGAAGGGCGTGACCTCGTGCACGGCGACCTCGTACCCCTGCCGCTGGATGAACTCGATGAAGGCCTCGGCGCCGACCACGTTGTAGGCGTAGTCGGTGGAGATGACGGCCACCGACCGGTTGGCGGGCTCGAAGCCGAGCTCCTCAGCGACCTGGGGGAGGACCTCGGCGGCGTTCACCCCGTAGTCGTAGTCGCTGGGGTCGTACTGGAAGACGTTGCCGTACTTCTCGGGGTCCTCCATGACGGGCTCGATGGCCGCCCGCATCGTCACGGCGTGCAGGTAGGGCATGTCCCCCTCGCCGAAGGCCAGGGTGTTGATGCCGCTGTCGTCGTAGCCCGTGATGACGGCGTCGGGGTTCTCCCCCAGCAGCCGCTCGGCGCACGCCTGGATGACGTCGACCTCCAGGGCCGCGACGTCGCAGGTGACCAGGGTGAGCTGCCGGCCCAGGAGCCCGCCCTGGGCGTTGTACTCGTCGATGGCCATCTCCAGGGCCTGGAGCATCTCCTCGCCGTCGCTGGCGAAGGGCCCGGTCAGGGGCATCGCGGAGGCCACCACGATGGGGCCCTGCTCCTCGGCCGCCGGCTGCTCCTCCTCGGCCGCCGGTGGCGCGCAGGCGGCCAGCACGAGGCCGAAGAGCGCCATACCCAGGACCCAGCGCAAGCGGGATGCCCCGACGTCCATCCGAACCCCTCCCGATCGATCGATCGGCCACCGAGTATGGGAAGGGGCGGACCGGCCGTCAATCGTCCCTGCGAGCAATGCCCCGCCGCCCCGTCCCGCCGGTTGGGACCCGGGCCGTCCCGGGATATCGTGCCGCCGCCATGCGCGCGGGCACCGTCCGGCCCCTCGCGGCGGCTGCTGTCCTCGGGGCCGCGGCCGCGTGGTTCGCGGGGGCCGTGCTCTCGCGGCCCACGCCGGCGGCCGTCCCCCCGCCCGGGCCAACGGGAGCCTGGGCTTCGTCCGGTCCTCGGGAAGGGACGCCGAGATCTTCGTCCTCCCACCGGGGGCGCGTGAGCCCGTCCCCCTCACGTCGGGCCCCGGCACCCGCGGCAGCCCGGCCTGGTCACCCGACGGTTCCCGCATCGCCTTCGCCTGGCGAGGGCCGTCGGGTTACGGGCTCGCCGTCATGGCCGCCGACGGGAGCGCGCTCCGCCGTCTCACCCGAGGGCCCTGGATCGACGGTTCCCCCACGTGGTCGCCGGGGGGAGACCGCATTGCGTTCAGCAGCAACCGCGGCGGTTCCGGGTTCGCCATCTACCTGGTCGGGGCGGACGGGGGCGCGCCCCGCCGGCTCGCCGCCGGTCTGGCTCCTGCCTGGTCGCCGCAGGGGGACCGCCTCGCCCTGGTCCGGCTCGTTGGCGGCGCCGCCGACGTCTTCGTGGTGGCCCGGGGCGGCGGGGGCGCCCGCAACCTCACCGCCCACCCCGCCGAGGACCGAGACCCCGACTGGTCGCCCGACGGCACGGCGGTCGTCTTCGCAAGCGACCGGGACGGGGGCTTCGACCTCTACGTCCTGGACCTGGCGGGTGGGGGGCTCCGGCAGCTCACCGACGCCCCCGGCGACGACCTCGCTCCCGCATGGTCGCCCGACGGCCGGCTCGTCGCCTTCGCCCGCACCAGCCCCGGGGGGGACGCCGACATCTGGGTGGTGCCCGCCGACGGTGGCGCCGAGCGCCTGCTGGTCGGCGGCCCCCTGGAGGAGGTGGCCCCCGCCTGGCAGCCCCTCCCGGAAGGCGTCCCGGGGCCCGACCCGGCCGCGTAGGCTTCCGGCCGTGGACGAGCTGGAGGCGGAGCGGGCCCGCCGCTGGTGGCGGACCCGACGCCGGATCGCGACCCTCGCCCGGGCGGCGGCGTTCGTCGAGGACCTCGGCTTCGCCCTCCTGTTCCCCAAGGCCGGGGTGGCCCTGCCCTCCCTGTGGGAGGCCGCCAGCGACCGCCCCATCCACCACCTCGGGAAGGAGTGGGGGCCCGACGCCGAGCGGGTCTGGACCTGGAAGGACGAGCTGCCCCGACGGGGCCTCGCCTGGTACGGCCGCTTCCTCCGGGGCCACCCCTCGTTCCTCTCCCCGGACCTCCTGGCCCACCTGTACCCGCGCCCGGGGCTGCCCGACGACTTCGAAGCGGCCGCCCTCTCCCCCGACGCCCGCCGCATCGCCCGGACCCTCCTGCGAAGCGGTCCCCTGTCCACGGCCACCCTCCGGGAGGCCCTCGGCGCGGAGGGCAGGAGGGGAAGCGAGCGGTTCTCCCGGGCCCTCGTCGAGCTGGGTCGGGCCCTGGTGGTGACCCACCTCGGCACCGAGGACGAGGGCACCGGCTGGCCCAGCGCCGTGCTCGAGCTCACGGCCCGGGCCTTCCGGATCCCCCGCCGGCCGGACCCCGACGCCCGACGCGTGCACGCCGCCCGGCGCTTCCTGGACACGATGATCGCCTGCCGGCCCCTCGACCTGTGCCTCGCCTTCGGCTGGACCGGCCACGAGGCGCGCCGGGCCCTCGAGGAGCTCGTCCGCCTCGGCCAGGCCGCCCGTGACGGAGCCCTCGTCCGACGGGCCGGCGGACCCCCCGCCTGACCCGCCGGCCCTTCGGCCGCCTCCCTCGCCTCGGACGTCTGTGGCCCATCAGCCGGCGGGCTATCCTCGGGCCCGATGCCGACGGACCTCGCGTCCCTCCGCCCCCGCTTCCCGGGGCTGGCCCGGACCGTCGGTGGGCGGCCGTGCGTCTTCGCCGACGCCCCCGGGGGCACCCAGGTCCCCGACGTGGTCATCGAGGCCATGGCCGCCTACCTCCGCACGCGCAACGCCAACCTCCACGGCGCCTTCCCGACCAGCCGTGAGACCGACGAGCTGGTGGCCAGCGCCCGGCGGGCCGGGGCCGACCTCCTTGGCTGCGACCCCGACGAGGTGGTCTTCGGACCCAACGCCACCACCCTCCTGTTCCACCTCGCCCGCTCCGTCGCCCGGACCCTGCGGCCGGGAGACGAGGTCGTGGTCACCCGCCTCGACCACGACGCGAACGTCGCCCCCTGGCTCCTCGCCGCCGAGGCGGCCGGCGCCTCGGCCCGGTGGGTCGACCTGCGCGAGGAGGACGTGACCCTGGACCTCGCCTCCTTCGAGGCCGCCCTGGGGGAGCGGACCAGGCTCGTGGCCTTCACCCTGGCCTCGAACGCGGTGGGGACGATCCCCCCGGCCCCGGACCTCGTCCGCAGGGCCCACCGGGTCGGGGCCCTGGTCGTCGTGGACGCCGTCCACGCCGCCCAGCACGTCCCCGTCGACGTCCGGGAGCTCGGGGCCGACGTGGCGGTGGCCTCGGCGTACAAGGTCTTCGGTCCCCACGTCGGGCTCCTCCACGCCCGCCGCGACCTCCTGGCCGGCTGGCACCCCGACCGGGTCCGCCCCGCCCCCGACACGGTTCCGGAGCGGTGGGAGACGGGCACCCAGAACCACGAGGGGCTGGCCGGCCTGGTCGCGGCCGTGGAGTACCTGGCCGAGGTGGGCCGCCGGTTCGGGGCCGGCCGGGGAGCGGGCCGGAGGGCCGACGTCGTGGCCGGCATGGGCGCCATCCGGGCCTACGAGGCGGATCTGTCCCGGCGGTTCCTCCAGGGCCTCGCCGCCCTCCCCCGCGTCCGCCTCTACGGCATCGCCGACCCCGACCGGGTGGGCGAGCGGACGCCGACCTTCGCCCTCCGGGTGGGCGGGCAGCACCCCCGGGCCACCGCCGAGGCCCTGGCCGAGCGGGGGATCTTCGTGTGGGACGGCAACTACTACGCCCTCGCCCTGATGGAGCGCCTCCGCCTGGAGCGGACCGGTGGCGCCGTGCGCGTCGGCTTCTGCCACTACCACACGGCGGAGGAGGTGGACCGGGTCCTGGAGGAGCTGAGCGCCCTCAGCGCCCGGCCACGGGCCCGGACTCGGTCCTGAACATGCCCGGGGCGGAGGGTGGAACCCATCCCGTGGGGGGCCGCACTGGAGGACCCGTGGGGGACCGGGGACTGAGCCACCGGGTCGCCGGGCCGGCGGCCGGGG
>CAYVCH010000084.1:0-9667 GCA_964449755.1 uncultured Actinomycetes bacterium | reverse complement strand
CCCTGCTGTTCCTGGTCCGGGAGGCGGCCGACAACTTCACCGAGCTCACGGCGGGCAACCGCTCGGGCCTGTCCTTCGGGCCGGGGGGTGCCCTGCAGGGCCGGAGCTGGATCTACGCGGCGCTGGCCGGGTCGATCCTCCTCGCCCGGCTGTTCCGAGAGACCCGGGTGGGGAGGCTGGCCCAGGCGGCCCGGGACGACGAGCTGGCGGCCCGGGCGGTCGGGGTGAACCCGGCGGTGCCCCAGATGGTGGCCCTCCTGGTGAGCATGGTGCTGATCACCGTCGGGACCTCCCTCCGGGTGCAGCTCCTGGGCTCCATGACCCCGAACTTCTTCTTCTTCAGCTACACCCTCCTCACCCTGGCCATGCTGATCGTGGGCGGGCGGAACAGCGTGACCGGCTCCCTCCTCGGGGTGGCCGTGATCACCGCGGGCAACGAGTTCACCCGGTACCTGGCGAGCGGCTCCCTCTCCGTGCCCGGGCTGGGCTGGCTGCTGAAGGAGGGGCTGTCCGACGTGTTCCTGGGCGGGGCCATGCTGGGGTTCATGATCCTGCGGCCGGAGGGGCTCCTGGGGGACCGGGAGGCCGATGACTGGCTCCGGCGGCGGCTGCGGGCCCGGTGGGCCGCCCCGGGGGCCGTGGCGCCGGTGGCGGCCCGCCGACCCGCCACCCTCACGGTCACCGGCCTCACCGTGGACTTCGGGGGCTTCCGGGCCCTGGCCCAGGCCACCGTGGAGGTGGGGGTGGGCGAGGTGGTGGGGCTCATCGGTCCCAACGGGGCCGGCAAGACGACCCTGCTGAACGCGGTCACCGGCGTCGTGGGGGTGACCGCCGGGGCCATCCGGCTCGGGAACCGGGAGCTGACCGGGAGGCCGACCCACGTGATCGCCAGGGCCGGCCTCGCCCGGACCTTCCAGAACCTCCGGCCCTTCCCGAGCCTGTCGGTGCGGGAGAACGTGGCGGTGGCGGCGTTGGTGGCCGCCCGCCACCGGCGGGGACGGTACCTGCCCGACGTGGAGGGGCTGCTGGTGGGGGCCGGACTGTGGGACCACCGCGAGCGGCGGGCCCGGGAGGTGGACTACGGCTCGGCCCGCAAGCTGGAGCTGGCCCGGGCGGCCGCCCTGGCCCCCGAGATCCTCCTCCTCGACGAGCCGACCTCCGGGATGGGGGAGGCTGAGTCCGTGGCCATGGTGGAGCACGTCCGGCGGACGGCTGCCGCGGTGGGGGCCGGCATCCTGGTCATCGACCACGACCTGCGGTTCATCACCACCATCTGTGACCGGATCTACGTGCTGGACCAGGGTGAGGTCATCGCCCACGGCACCGCCGACGAGGTCCAGGCCGACCCCCGGGTCCGGGCGGCCTACCTGGGGACGGCCGCCGAGGCGTCGGGCTGAGCCGTCGACGTCGTGAAGGAGTGGCCCATGAGGTTCGAGGGGAAGGCGGCGCTCGTCACGGGGGCCGGCTCGGGCATCGGGCGGGCCACGGCCCTGCGCCTGGCCCGGGAGGGGGCGGCCGTCCTCGGCCTCGACGTGCGGGGGGAGGGGGCCGAGGAGACGGCCGGCCTGATCCGGTCGGCGGGCGGCCGCGCCGAGGCCCTCGCCGGCGACGTCCGGGACCGGGAGGCCTGCCGGGCCGCCGTGGCCCGGGCCGAGGAGGCCTTCGGGAGACTGTCCTACCTCGTGAACAACGCCGGGGTGGTCACGATGACGGGCCTGCCCGAGCTCACGGAGGAGGAGTGGGACCTCGTGGTGGACGTGAACCTGAAGGGCCAGTTCCTCATGGCCCAGGCGGCGGCGCCGGCCATCGCCCGGGCGGGGGGCGGGGCCATCGTGTGCGTGTCCACCATCGAGGCCGAGGTGGTGGCGGCGAGCGGCCCCCACTGCCAGCCCCACTACAACGCCTCCAAGGGCGGGGTGCGGATGCTCACGAAGGCCCTGGCCCACGAGCTGGCCCCCCTGGGGATCCGGGTGAACGCGGTGGCCCCGGGGCCGGTGGCCACCGGCTTCAGCGGGGTGGACCTGGAGTCGGAGGAGGTGGCGGCGGCCCTCCGGGCCCGCATGCTCATCCCCCGGCCGGGCAGGCCGGAGGAGGTGGCGGCGGCCATCTGCTTCCTCCTCTCCGAGGACGCGTCGTTCATCACCGGCGTCCACCTCCCCGTGGACGGCGGCTGGCTCGTCCACTGAAGGGGCGCCGTGCTCTCCCCCGAGGACCTGACCCGAGGCGACTACCACACGGTGGTCGTGGCCGCCCCCGACGTCCACGGGCGGCTCTTCGGCCGGCGGGTGCCCGCCCGCCGCTTCCTGGAGGACCCCGCTGCCCCCGTGGGCGTCTGCACGGTGGCCCTGGGCTGGGACATCGGCCAGGAGCCGGTGCTGGGCGTCCGCTTCGCCGGCCCCCACACCGGCTGGGACGACCTGTTCCTCCGTCCCGACCTCTCGGGCCTTCGGCCCTACCCGGGGGTGCCCGGGACGGCGGTGGTCCTGGCCGACGTCGTGGACGGGGAAGGGCGGCTCTTGCCCGTCGCGCCCCGGAGCGTCCTCCGGCGGCAGCTCGAGGCGGCGGCCTCCCTCGGCTACGAGGTGCGCCTCGCGTCGGAGGTGGAGTTCTACCTCTTCGAGGGCGACGTGCGAGCCAGCCGGCGGGCGGGCTTTCGGGAGCTCGTCCCCACCACCGAGGTTCGCTCCGACTACAGCATCGTCGGCCAGGCCGTCCAGGAACCCTTCATCGGGCGGCTCCGGCGGGAGCTGGAGGCGGCCGGGATCCCCGTCCACGCCTGCCAGGCGGAGTACGGCCTCGGCCAGTGGGAGGTGAACCTGGAGCACGCCGGGGCCCTGGAGATGGCCGACCGCCACGTGATCTACAAGGCCGCGGTGAAGGAGCTGGCCCTGGCCGCGGGGCTCTCGGCGACCTTCATGGCCATGCCCCGGGCGAACGACATGGGCTCCTCCTGCCACCTCCACGTCTCGCTCTGGCGCGCCGGCGAGCCCGTGTTCCCCGCGCCCGGCGACCCCGGCCGCCTCTCCCACGAGGGCCGGGCCTTCCTGGGCGGGCTCCTCGCCCACCTCGAGGAGACGGCGGTCCTCATGGCCCCCTTCGCCAACTCCTTCAAGCGCCACCGGACCGAGCACTTCGGGGGCAGCGTCCGGGCCTGGGGGATGGACAACCGGACGGTCGCCCTGCGGGTGGTCGGCAGCGGCCCCGGCCTGCGGGTCGAGCACCGCTACCCCGGTGCCGATGCCAACCCCTACCTGGCGGCGGCGGCCCTGGTGGCGGCGGGCCTCGACGGGATCGGCCGGCGGCTCGACCCCGGGCCTCCGGTGGAGGGCGACGGGTACCGGGCCGACCTCCCCCGCACCGCCGGGTCCCTGGGGGAGGCCCTGGCGGCCTGGGAGGCCTCGGCCTTCGCCCGGGAGGCCTTCGGAGAGGAGGTGGTGGAGCACTACGCCGCCCACGCCCGGGCCGAGTGGGAGGGGTACCTGGGGGCCGTCACCGACTGGGAGGTCCTCCGGGCCTTCGAGCTCGCCTGAGCGGCCCGAGGGCGGGCCCGAAGGGGCTAGGCTGTCTGGGAAGGCCGGGAACGGGGAGGAGGTGCGTGGCCATGGCGGAGGCGGCCGGTGCGAGCCGGGAGGCGAGGCCCGTGGAGACCACCTCCGGGGTCGTCATCAAGCCCGTCTACCGGCCGGAGGACGTCGCCCACCTGGACTACGCCCGGGACCTGGGGGACCCGGGCGAGTACCCCTACACCCGGGGCCCCTACCCCCTCATGTACCGCCAGAAGCTCTGGACCATGCGGACCTACACGGGCTTCGGCACCCCCCGGGAGCTGAACGCCTGGCACCGGCAGCTCTACGAGAGGGAAGGAGCCACGGGCCTGTCCAACGCCATGGACCTTCCCACCCAGATGGGCTACGACTCCGACCACCCCGAGTGGCGGGCCGAGGTGGGCCGGGTGGGGGTGGCCATCGACTCCCTCGCCGACTTCGAGGTCCTCTTCGACGGCATCCCGCTGGGGGAGGTCTCCACCTCCTTCACCATCAACGCCCCGGCCTTCCTCTTCCTCGCCCTCTACCAGGTGGCCGGGGAGAAGCAGGGGGTCCCCCCCGAGCACCTGCGGCCCATCGTCCAGAACGACATCCTGAAGGAGTTCTTCGCCCGGGGGGCCTGCGTGTTCCCGGTGGAGCCGAGCCTCCGCCTGGTCGCCGACACCTTCGAGTACTGTGCCAAGGTCATGCCCCGGGCCAACCCGGTCTCGGTCTGCGGCTACCACATCCGGGAGTCGGGGGCCACGGCCGTCCAGGAGATGGCCTTCGCCATCGGCAACGCCCTCGAGTACGTGCGCCGGGCCCTGGCCAAGGGCCTGGACATCGACGCCTTCGCCCCCCGGATCTCCTGGAACCTGGGGGCCTTCATGAACTTCTTCGAGGAGGTGGCCAAGTACCGGGCCAGCCGACGGATCTGGGCCCGCCTCATGCGGGAGCGCTTCGGGGCCAAGGACCCCCGGTCCTGGCGGTTCCTGTGGTTCGCCGGGACCTGCGGCTCCACCTTCAGCCACCGCCAGCCGCTCAACAACGTCGTCCGGGCCACCGTGGAGACCATGGCCCTGGTCCTGGGGGGGGTCCAAAGCATCACGGTGAACACCTGGCAGGAGCCCTTCGAGATCCCCGACAAGGAGGCCATGCTCCTCGCCCTGCGGACCCAGCAGATCATCGCCCACGAGTCCGGCATCGCCGACTCCGCCGACCCCCTGGCCGGCTCCTACCTCGTGGAGGCCCTCACCGACGAGTACGAGCGGCGGATCCTCGAGCTCCTGGAGGACGTGGAGGCCCGGGGGGGCATGGCCCGGTGCATCGAGGCCGGCTACATCCAGAAGCTCGTCCTCGAGGAGGCCTACCGCCACCAGGTGGAGGTCGAGCAGGGGAAGCGGCTCATCGTGGGGGAGAACGTCTACGAGAGCGAGGAGGAGGAGGCGCCCCCCACGAAGCTCTACGAGCCGAGCCCCCACGTCCTGGAGGAGCAGCTGGAGCGTCTGGCCGAGGTGAAGGCGCGCCGGGACGACCGGGAGGTGCGCCGGGCCCTGGACCGCCTGCGGGACGTGGCCGCCCGGCCCGAGGAGAACGTCATGCCGGCCACCCTGGAGTGCGTGCGCGCCTACTGCACCATCGGCGAGGTCTTCGACGTCCTCCGGGACGTCTTCGGGGTCTTCCAGGAGCCCCTGAACATCTTCTGAGGACGCGCCGGGCGGTAGGCTCCGGGCGCCGGGGGAGCGAGGAGCGAGGGATGGCAGACGAGGAACGGGAGCTGTTCCGGGAAAGCGTCCGGGCCTTCGTGGAGAAGGAGGTCCTGCCCCGGGCCGAGGAGCTGGACCGGCCCGAGTTCCCCCGGGACCTCTTCCGGCGCCTGGGCGAACTCGGCTACTTCGGCCTGCGCTACCCCGAGGAGGTGGGGGGCCAGGGCGGCGACTTCCGCACCGCCTGCGTCCTGTACGAGGAGCTGGCGGCCGGGAGCCTGTCCCTGGCCGCCATCTGCGCCATGCAGAGCCTCATGGGCACCCACTTCGTGTACCGCTTCGGTACCCCCGAGCAGCAGGAGCGCTACCTCCGGCCCGCCCTGCGGGGGGAGCTGGTGGGGACCTTCGCCCTCACCGAGCCCTGGGCCGGCTCGGACCTGGGGGCCATCCGGACCCGGGCCCGGCGGGAGGGGGACGGCTGGGTGCTCAACGGGGCGAAGACCTGGATCACGAGCGCGCCGGTGGCGGACTTCCTCACCGTGGGGGCGAAGACCACCGACGAGCCGGGCCTGGCCAACATCGCCCTGTTCCTGGTGGACGCGGGGACCCCCGGGTACTCCGTGGGCCGGCCCATCGAGAAGCTCGGCGTGCGGGCGTCCCTCACCTCGGAGGTGGCCTTCCAGGACTGCCGCGTGGGGCCCGACGCCCTCCTCGGCGGCGAGGGGGAGGGGGTCCGCAACGTCGGCGGGATCCTCTCGGAGATCCGGGTGATGACGGCGGCCCTGGCGGTGGGCCTCGCCCGGCGGGCCCTGGAGGAGGCCGCCCGCTACGCCGCCGACCGGGAGGCCTTCGGGCGGCCCATCGGGAAGTTCCAGGCCATCGAGCACAAGCTGGCGGAGATGGCCACCGAGCTCCACGCCGCCCGCCTCATGACGTACGACGCCGCCGCCCGGATTGACGCTGGCCTGTCGGTCACCCGGGAGGCGGCCATGGCCAAGCTCTTCGCCACCGAGGCCTGCGTCCGGATCACCGACGAGGCCACCCGGATCTTCGGCAGCTACGGATTCGCCATGGAGTACCCGGCCCAGCGGTACTTCCGGGACGCCCGGTTCCTCCTCTACGGTGGGGGGACCTCGGAGCTCCTCCGGGGCCTCATCGGCCGGGACGTCTTCGAGCACGGGGGGGCCGGCTGATGTCCGGGGGGGCGCCCGTCCTGGCCGGTGTGCGGGTCCTCGACCTCACCCGGATGCTCGCGGGCCCCTACGGGACGATGCTCCTCGCCGACCTTGGGGCCGAGGTCATCAAGGTCGAGGACCCCGGCGAGGGGGACCCCATCCGCCGCATGGGCCCGCCCTGGATGGCCGGGGAGAGCCCCTACTTCCTCGGCATCAACCGGAACAAGAAGAGCGTGACCCTGGACCTGAAGAAGCCCCGGGGCCGTGAGCTGTTCCTCCGCCTGGTCGCCGTCTCCGACGTGGTCTTCGACAACTTCCGCCCCGGGGTGGCGGAGCGCCTGGGGGTGGACCCCGAGAGCTGCCGGCGGGCCCGGCCGGACATCATCACCTGCTCCGTCTCGGCCTTCGGCGCGGACGGCCCCTACCGGGACCTCCCCGCCTTCGACCTCATCCTCCAGGCCATGGGCGGGGGGATGTCCGTGACCGGGGAGGAGGGGGGCCGGCCCGTGCGCATGGGCATCCCCATCGCCGACCTGGCCGGCGGCGTGTTCGGAGCCCTGGCCGTCTGCGCCGCCCTGTTCCACCGGCAGCGCACGGGCGAGGGCCGCCACATCGACCTCGGCCTCCTCGACCTGCAGGTCTCCCTCCTCACCTACCTCGCCATGTACCACTGGGCCGACGGCCGGGTGCCGGGGCCCTCGGGGACGGGCCACCAGACGGTGGTCCCCTACGACGCCTTCCGGGCCTCCGACGGGCGGTACCTCGTGGTGGCGGTGTTCACCGAGCGGTTCTGGGCCCCCTTCTGCAAGGTCCTGGGCCTGCCGGAGCTGGCCGAGCGGTACCCGACGAACGACGAGCGCCTCGCCCGCAGGGCCGAGCTCATGGAGGTCCTCGCCCGGCGGTTCGCCGAGCGCCCCGCCGACGCCTGGGTGGCGGAGCTGTGGGAGGCCGGGGTGCCGGCGGGGCCGGTGAACACCGTGGACCGGGTGCTCACCGACCCCCAGGTCCTCCACCGGCACATGGTGGTGGAGGCCTCCCGGCCACACCCCGTGGCCGGGCCCCACCGTCTCCTCGGCAACCCCCTCGGCGCCGGCGAGCCCCAGGCCTTCCAGCCCGCGCCCCTGCTCGGGGAACACACCGAGGAGGTGCTGGGAGGGTTGCTGGGGCTCGGCGCCGCGGACCTCGCGGACCTGCGCGCCGAGGGGGTGATCTGACGTGGACGCCGGGGGCCGTCGGACGGTCCGGGTGGGCTTCGACGTGGGCGGCACCTTCACCGACGTCGTCCTGGTCGGCCCCGACGGCCGCCTGCACACCGGCAAGCGCCTCACCACCTACCCCGACCCCTCCGAGGCCTGCCTGGCCGGCCTGGACGAGGTGGTGGGCTCCTCCGGCGTCGCCTGGGCCGACATCGCCCAGGCCGTCCACGGCACCACCCTGGGCTCGAACCTCGTGGTGGAGCGCAAGGGGACCGGGGTGGCCCTGGCCACCACTGCGGGCTTCCGCGACGTCCTCCTCATCGGCCGGCAGAAGCGCTACCAGCTCTACGACCTCCAGATCGAGAAGCCCGAGCCCCTGGTGGACCGGTCCATGATCGTCGAGGTCCGGGAACGGATCCTGGCCGACGGCTCCGTCCGCACGCCCCTCGACGAGGACCAGGCCCGCGCGGTCATCCGGGACCTGCGGGCCCGGGGCGTGCGGAGCCTCGGCGTCTGTTTCCTCCACAGCTACCGCAACCCCGCCCACGAGCGGCGCTTCGCCGAGCTGGTCGCCGAGGAGGCCCCCGAGGTCGTCGTCTCCCTCTCCTGCGAGGTGTCCCCGGAGTTCCGGGAGTACGAGCGGACGAGCACGACGGTGGTGAACGCCTACCTCGTCACCGCCGTCCGGGACTACCTGCGGCGGATGGTGGCGGAGCTCGAGGGCCGGGGGTACCGGGGCAGGCTCTTCATCATGCAGTCGGCTGGCGGGATCGCCACCGCCGAGGCCATGAGCCAGTACCCGGTGCGGATGATCGAGTCGGGGCCGGCCGCGGGAGCCCTGATCGGGGCCCGCTACGGCACGCTCACCGGCCACCCCGACGTCATCGCCTTCGACATGGGTGGCACGACGGCCAAGGTCTCCCTCATCGTGGGCGGCGAGCCCCAGACCGTCGGCCAGTTCGAGCTCCACCGGGTCCGCCTGGCTCCGGGCAGCGGGATCCCCATGAACGTCCGCAGCATCGACCTGGTGGAGGTGGGGGCCGGGGGCGGGAGCGTCGCCCGCGCCCACATGGGCACGATCCAGGTGGGCCCCGACTCGGCCGGCTCCGTGCCGGGCCCGGCCTGCTACGGGAGGGGCGGCGAGCGGGCCACGGTCACCGACGCCAACCTCGTCCTCGGCTACCTCTCCCCCACGGCCTTCGCCGGCGGCACCTTGGCCCTGGACGTGGCGGCGGCCCGGGAGGCCATCCTCCGGGACGTGGCCCGGCCCCTGGGGCTGTCCGTGGAGGAAGCGGCCTGGGGCATCCACCGCATGGTGAACCTGAACATGGAGCTCGCCACCCGGGTGGTCTCCATCGAGCGGGGCCACGACCCCCGGCGACTCGCCTTCGTGGCCACCGGGGGCTGCGGGCCCGGCCACGGCTGCCGCCTCGCCGCCGCCCTGGGGGTGCCCCGGGTGGTCCTGCCGGCGGCGGCCGGGGTGGCCTCGGCCATCGGGCTCCTGTCGGCGGACGTGAAGTTCGACGTCTCCCGGAGCTTCCTCACCCCCCTCGACGGGACCCGACCGGACGAGGTCGCGGCCCTCTTCGACGAGATGGAGAAGGAGGCGGCGGCGGTGGTGGAGGCCTCCACGGGGGCCGCGCCGGTGCGCCTGGTCCGGGAGGTGGACCTCCGCTACGTGGGCCAGGGCTTCGAGCTCACCGTGGCGGTGCCCCCGGGCGAGGTGAACGGGGAGCTGCTCGGCCGGGTCCGGGAGGCCTTCCACCGAGCCTACGCCCGGCGGTACGGCTTCGCCGCGGAAGGCGAGCCGGTGGAGGCCACCACCTGGAAGCTCACGGCCTACGGGGAGAGCGAGGTGGTGGAGCTGCCCCGCTTCGGGCGGGCCGTGGAGCGGCTCGAGGAGGCGGTGCGGGAGCGGCGGCCGGCCTACTTCCCGGAGGCCGGGGGGTTCACCGAGACCGTCGTCTACGACCGGTATCGGCTGTACCCGGGGGCGGAGGTGGCCGGTCCCGCCGTCGTGGAGGAGCGGGAGTCGACCACCGTCATCCCCCCGGGGATGGTGGCCC
>CAYVCH010000083.1:0-9693 GCA_964449755.1 uncultured Actinomycetes bacterium | reverse complement strand
GCAGCTCCGCCAGGCGGGCGGCCACGCCGCCCAGGGCGTCCTTCAGCCGGGCCGCCTCGCGTCCCCCGGCGAACCCCAGGATCGCCTTGCCGCCGGCCCCGCCCCCGATGGTCCTGGCGGCCGGGTCCAGCAGGGCGGGGGCCGTGACGCCCCGCGCCACCAGGGGGGTTGTGCAGGCGGCGACGAGGAGGGCCCGGCCGCCGTCGGCGTTGCCCAGGACCGCCGCCCCCGGCCCCGAGGGCTCGAGGCGCGACCGCAGGGCCAGGGCCAGCTCCCGGAGGCCCTCGGCGTCCTCCCCCGGCACCTCGGAGACCACGAGCTGCACGCCGTCCACGGGGACCGCCTGCCGTGCCAGGGACTCCACCAGGGCGTCCCGCTCGGCCTTCCGCAGCCGTCCGAGCTCGGCCTCCAGCTGCTTCATCCGGGCCAGCACCTGTCGGGCCCGCTCCGGCGCCGACCGGGGGTCCCCCGCGCCCAGGGCCTGGGCGACCTCCTCCAGCAGCCGGCGCTCCAGGTTGACCTCGCGGATGGCCTCGGGCCCCACCAGCGCCTCGATCCGGCGCACCCCGGCCCCGATGCTCGCCTCGTGCAGGACCCGGACGAGGGCCACGTTGCCGGTACGGGGCACGTGGGTCCCCCCGCACAGCTCCCGGGAGTAGTCCCCGATCTCCACCACCCGCACGAAGTCGCCGTACTTCTCGCCGAACAGGGCGATGGCCCCCATGGCCCGGGCCTCGTCGAAGGTGGTCTCGAAGGCCCGGACCGGAGCGTCCTCCGCGAGGCGTCGGTTGGCCAGCTCCTCGGCCTCCTCCAGGACCTCCCGGGGCAGGGGGGAGGGGTGGGGGAAGTCGAACCGGAGCCGCCCCGGGGCCACCAGCGACCCGGCCTGGCGGGCGTGCTCGCCGAGGAGGTGGCGGAGGGTCCAGTGGACCACGTGGGTGGCGGTGTGGGAGCGCATCGTCGCCTCCCGCCGCTCCCGGTCCACCTCCGCGTGGGCCTCCTCGCCCGCCCGCACCTCACCTGCCTCGACCCGTCCCAGGTGCACGATGGCGTGGGGCCCCGCCCACTGGGCGTCCTCCACCCGGATGACCCCGCCGGCGGTGCGGATGAGCCCTCCGTCCCCGACCTGCCCCCCGGCCTCGGCGTAGAAGGGGGTCCGGTCCAGGAAGGCCCGGACCTCCCGGCCCTCCCCGGCGGCCGTCAGCTCCCGGCCCCCGGGGTCCAGCAGGAGGAGGAGCCGCGCCTCCGCCTGGAGGTGCTCGTAGCCGACGAACTCGGAGGCGGGGAGGGCCGCGGCCTCCACCTCCATCGCCACCTTCCTGGCCGCCTCCCGGGCCCGCCGCCGCTGCGCCTCCATGAGCTCCTCGAAGCGGTCCCAGTCCACCGACAGCCCGGCGTCCTCGGCCAGCTCCCGCGTGAGCTCCCGAGGGAAGCCGTGGGTGTCGTGGAGGCGGAAGGCCACCTCCCCGGGCAGCACAGCGCCGGGCCGCTCCCTCGCCCGCTCCGCCTCGCCCTCGAACAGGACCATCCCCTGGCGCAGGGTGGCGGCGAAGCGCTCCTCCTCGGAGCCGGCCACCTGGTGGACGAAGGCCCGGTTCTCCCGCAGCTCGGGGTAGACCTCGCCCATCAGCCCGACGGTGGTCTCGACCAGCCGGTCCATCACCGGGACCTCGATCCCCAGGCGCCGGGCGTGGGAGACCACCCGCCGGAGCATCCGTCGGAGCACGTAGCCCCGACCTTCGTTGGAGGGCTGGACGCCGTCCGCCACCAGGAAGGTGGTGGCCCGGCCGTGCTCGGCCAGGATCCGCAGGGACACGTCGGTTCGGGGATCCTCGCCGTACCGGCGACCTGACAGTTCCTGGACGGCCTCCATGAGGGGCCAGAACAGGTCGGTCTCGTAGAAGCTGTCCTTCTCCTGCAGGACCATGGCCACCCGCTCGATCCCCGAGCCGGTGTCGATGTTCTTCCCGGGCAGCTCGGCCACGACCTCGCCGGCGGCGTCCACCTCCTCCTGCATGAACACGAGGTTCCAGATCTCGAGGAACCGTTCCTCGTCCACGGCGGGTCCGCCCTCGGGCCCGTAGCGGGGGCCCCGGTCCACGAAGATCTCGGAGCAGGGCCCGGCCGGTCCGGCGGCGTGGGTCCACCAGTAGTTGTCCGCCTTCCCCCGGCGCACGACCCGCTCCGGGGGGATCCCGACCCGGTCCACCCAGATCTCGGCGGCCTCGTCGTCGGACTCGTACACCGTCACCCACAGCCGGTCGTGGTCGACGCCGAAGCCCTCGGTGACCAGCTCGTGGGCCCAGGCGATGGCCTCGGCCTTGAAGTAGTCGCCGAAGGAGAAGTTGCCGAGCATCTCGAAGAACGTGAGGTGCCGCGCGGTGTGACCCACGTTGTCGATGTCCACCGTGCGGAAGCACTTCTGGCAGCTCGTGGCCCGACGGAAGGGGGGCTCGGCCTGGCCCAGGAAGTAGGGGATGAACTGGTTCATCCCGGCGTTCGTGAGCAACAGGCCGCTCTCGGGGGGCGGGATCAGGGAGGAGGAGGCCACCCGCCGGTGGCCCCGCTCCTCGAAGAAACGCAGGAAGGTCTCCCGGATTCGCCGGCCGTCCACGGGGCTAGTCTAGCCGCGGTCGCCTTCCGGCCCGCCCCTCCGCGCCCGGAGCTCCTCCTCCTTCTCTCGCATGGCCCGGCGGCCCTCGGCGATGGACTCCGCGACCAGCCTGGAGAGGTCGAGGAGGCCGCTCCGGGCCTCCCGGGCCAGGCGCGCCGGGGCCGCCCGCTCCGCCTGCCGGCGGAGCCACCGGGATGCCAGGACGGCGCCGGTCACGCCGGCCCCGAGTCCGAGGAAGGCCCAGAACACCCGCCGCATCCGCCTTCCCTCCGACCCGCCCCGTCACCCCCCGGCCTTGCCCCGGCGGAGGCGCCGCAGGGCCCGGGACACCCCGGTCCCGAACCCGATGAGCTTCACCAGGGGGTTGGACACGGCCTGCTCCACGAGGTCCGAGACGCGCTCGGCGCGCCGGGCGATCCTGCCCGCCGTCTCCACCACCCCGTCCAGCCGGTCCAGCTCCCGGTTCACGTTCTGGACCGAGACCTTGACCTCGGACAGCAGGGGCACCGTCTCCTCCCGGATGCCGTCGATCAGGACCTTCACGCTCTCCAGCACCCGGAAGGTGTTGAGCAACACCACGCAGAGGACCATGACCAGGAGGCCCCAGAAGGCGGCCAGGACGATGAGGGCGACGTCGCCGGCGGACGCGATCAGCGGCATGGGACCCTCCTTGTCTTCGGGTCGGGCCGGGGCATCATAGCCGCCCCCACCGCTCTCCTCCCCGGACCCCAGCCGGGCCTCCCGCCGGGGCGGGAGGCCCCCTCACCGGTCCTCCCCCCGGCCCGAGGGCTCGTAGTACCGCCGGCCCTCGAACCGGGCGGGCCGGTAGGGCTGCTCCACCCTGGCGTCGGGGAAGTCGTGCGGGTAGCGGTACCCCTCCCCGTGGCCGAGTTGCCGGGCGCCCGGGGCGTGGGCGTCCCGGAGGTGGAGGGGGACGGGGTCCGCGGACCGGGCGTCCTGGACGGCCAGGTCGAGGGCCCTGAGGACGCTGTTGGACTTGGGGGCCCTGGCCAGGTACACGACGGCCTCGGCCAGGTTGAGCCGGGCCTCCGGCAGCCCCACCAGCTCCACCGCCTGGGCCGCCGCCACCGCCACCTGCAGGGCCCGGGGGTCGGCCAGCCCCACGTCCTCGGAGGCGAAGATGACCATCCGACGCGCGACGTACCGGGGGTCCTCGCCCCCCTCGAGCATGCGGGCCAGCCAGAACAGGGCGGCGTCGGGGTCGGAGCCCCGCAGGCTCTTGATGAAGGCGGAGATGACGTCGTAGTGGGCGTCGCCCCGGTCGTAGACGATGGCCGTCTTCTGGACCGCGTCCCGGGCCCGGGCCACGTCCACCACCTGCTCCCCGGGGGCCGCCAGCAGCGCCGCCGCCTCCAGGCCGGTGAGGGCCACCCGGGCGTCCCCGCCGGAGACCTTGACCAGGTAGTCCAGGGCCTCCCCGGTGACGGTCACGCCGAGGCCGCCCAGGCCCCGCTTCTCGTCCTCCAGGGCCCGGCGGAGGAGGGTGCGGACCTCCCCGGGCTTGAGGGGCTCCAGCCGGAGCAGCAGGCACCGGGAGAGGAGGGGCGGCACGAGGTGGAAGTAGGGGTTCTCCGTGGTGGCGCCGATGAGGGTGATCGTGCCGTCCTCGATGGCGGGCAGGAGGACCTCCTGCTGGGCCTTGTTCCACCGGTGGACCTCGTCCACGAACAGGACCGTGCGGAACAGCCCGGCCCGGGCGGACTCCATGACCCGCCGGGCGTCGGAGACCCCCGAGGCCACCGCCGAGAGCTGCACCAGGTGGGCGTCGACGGCGTCCGCGAGCAGGTGGGCCAGGGTCGTCTTGCCCGCGCCCGGCGGGCCCCACAGGATGGCCGAGGGCAGGTGGCCGCCCTCGATGAGCTTCGTCAGGGGCTTGCCGGGGCCCAGGATGTGCTCCTGGCCCACGAACTCGGCGAAGGAGCGCGGACGCATCCTGGTGGCCAGGGGCACCTCGACGCCCATCGCCTCCTCCCGTCAGCGGCGCCGGACCCGCTCGGGCCGGATCTTCAGGATCACCCGTCGCTGGCCGGGGACGGGCGTCCAGGGCTCCCCGTCGTAGCGGCGGGAGAGGCGGTCGATGTGCTCCTCGGCCCCCTCGTCCGTGCGCGCCACCACCCGACCCCAGACGAGAAGCCGCCGGTAGATGTCGTCCCGGTGGACGACGGACAGGGCCACCCGGGGGTCCCGGCGGACGTTGCGCTCCTTCACCCGACCCGCCGCGGTGTTCACGAGGATCAGGCCGTCGGCGGCGTCCACCCACACCGGGGCCACGTGGGGCGACCCGTCGGGCAGGAGGGTCGCCAGGTGGCCCACGTGGCGGCCGGTGAGCAGCTCCAGGTCCTCCGGGGTCAGCGTCTCCGCCACGCTGCCCTTATCCTCCGTCATCTCGTCCCTCTCCGGCCAGGCCGAGGCCCAGCTCCCGCAGCTGCTCGGGGCGGACCCGGGCCGGGGCCCCGGTCAGGAGGTCCGCTCCCGACTGGGTCTTGGGAAAGGCGATGACCTCCCGGATGGCCTCCTTGCCGGCGAGGAGCGCGACCACCCGGTCCCAGCCCAGGGCGATGCCCCCGTGGGGCGGCGCCCCGTAGCGGAAGGCGCGCAGCAGGTGGCCGAACTGCGCCTCCGCCGCCTCCGGCGAGAGGCCGAGGACCTCGAAGACCCGCCGCTGGAGGTCGGGGCGGTGGATCCGGATGCTCCCACCACCCAGCTCGACCCCGTTCAGCACCAGGTCGTAGGCCCGGGCCCGGGCGGTGTGGGGGTCCAGGTCGTCGGTGGCGGGGGCCGTGAAGGGGTGGTGGACCGACACCCACTTCCCCTCCTCCTCCCCCCACTCGAACAGGGGCGGCTCGGTGACCCAGGCGAAGGCCCAGACCCCCTGGGGGACGAGGTCCAGGCGGGTGGCCAGGTGGCGGCGGAGCCCGTCCAGGGCCACGGCGGCCCGCTCGGGTCGGTCGGCGACGAGCAGGACCAGGTCCCCCTCGCCCGCGCCGGTCCCCTCCCGGACGGCGGCCAGCTCCCCCGGGGACAGGTGCTGGGCCACCGGGGAGCGGACCTCGCCGCCCTCCAGGGCGATCCAGACGAGGCCCGCGGCACCCCGTCCCTTGGCCTCCAGGACCAGCTCGTCCAGCTCCCGCCGGGTGAGGGACGCGCCCCCCGGGGCGGCGAGGCCCCGCACGACACCGCCGTCCTCCAGGGCCCGGGCGAAGGCCCGAAAGCCGGTGCCGGTGAAGGCCGCCGAGAGGTCGGAGAGCTCCAGACCGAAGCGCAGGTCGGGCGTGTCGGTGCCGTAGCGGGCCATGGCCTCGGCGTGGGTGAGGCGCGGGAAGGGGGTCGGCACTTCCACGCCGAGGGTCTTCCGGAGCAGCTCGGCCATGAGCCCTTCGACGAGCCCCATGACGTCGGCCTCCTCGACGAAGGACAACTCGATGTCGAGCTGGGTGAACTCGGGTTGGCGGTCGGCCCGCAGGTCCTCGTCCCGGAAGCAGCGGACGATCTGGTAGTAGCGGTCCTGGCCGCCCACCATGAGGAGCTGCTTCAGCTGCTGGGGGGACTGGGGCAGCGCGTAGAAGGTCCCCCGCTGGAGGCGGGAGGGGACGAGGAAGTCACGGGCTCCCTCCGGCGTGCTCCGGGTGAGCATGGGGGTCTCCACCTCCAGGAACCCTCGGGCCTCCAGGTAGTCCCGGGCGATCCGGTTCATGCGGTGGCGCAGACGCAGGACCCTGGTCATCTCGGGCCGGCGGAGGTCCAGGTACCGGTAGCGGAGGCGGAGGCCCTCGTCGGCCTCGGCGCGGTCCTCCACGGGGAAGGGCGGGGTCTCGGCGACCGAGAGGACCTCCAGGGCGGCCACCGCGACCTCCACCTCCCCCGTGGGCAGGGCCGGGTTCACCGCCCCCTCGGGGCGGAGGCGGAGGGTGCCCCTCGCCCGCACCACCGACTCGGCCTTCAGCGCCTGGGCGGCGGCGTGCGCCTCGGGGGCTTCCTCCGGGTGGAACACGAGCTGGACCACCCCCTCCCGGTCCCGGAGGTCCACGAAGGTGACCCCTCCGTGGTCCCGGCGGCGGGCCACCCACCCGCAGAGGACCACCTGGGCCCCGGCGTCGGCGGCCCGCAGCTCGCCGCAGGCGTGGGTCCGCATGGAGGTCGCCATCGGCCGCTCCCCGGGACCGTCGGGCGGGTCGACGCGGGTCCGCATCAGCCCATCCCCGGCCGCCCGGGCGGACGAGCGTCGGCGCCGGTCGCTCCCTCCCCCGCCAGGCGGGCCGGCAGCCCGGCGGCGGCCACCTCCTCCTGGGTCCCGTCGGCCAGACGCCGCAGGGTCACGGTCCCGGCGGCGACCTCCCTCTCCCCCAGGATCGCCGCGTAGGCGGCCCCCGACCGGTGGGCCATCCGCAGCTGCCCCACCAGGGCACGACGGCCCAGGGCGGCCGCGGCGGGGACCCCGGCCTCCCGGAGGGCCCGGAGCAGCTCCCGACCCACCTTCTCGGCCCCCTCCCCCAGGGTGACGACGAAGCAGACCGGCGCCCGGCCGTCGGGCAGGGGCCGCCCCTCCCCTTCCAGGGCGAGGAGGACCCGCTCCAGGCCCAGGCCGAAGCCCACCCCCGGCGTGGGCGGTCCCCCCAGGACCTCGGCCAGGCCGTCGTAGCGGCCGCCACCGCAGACGGTGGCCTGGGCCGGAGACAGGACGTCGGAGACGAACTCGAAGGCCGTCCGCGTGTAGTAGTCGAGGCCCCGGACCAGGCGGGGCTCCACCTGGTGGGGGATCCCCTCCCCCTCCAGGCCCGCCCGGACGGCCTCGAAGTGCTCGGCGCAGGCCGGACAGAGGCGGCCGGCCATGGTGGGGGCCCTGGCCGCCACCGCCCGGCAGGCCTCGTCCTTGCAGTCCAGCACCCGCAGGGGGTTGTCCCGGAACCGGTCCCGGTGCTCGTCCCGGAGGCGCTCCCGGTTCGCCTCCAGGTGGGCCAGGAGCTCCTCCCGGTAGGCCGGGCGGCAGGTCCCGTCGCCGATGGAGTTCACCAGCAGCTTCGTCCGCCCGAGCCCCCGGGCGGCGAGGTACTGGTGGGCCAGGGCGATCACCTCCACGTCGGGCTCGGGCCCGGCTTCCCCGATCACCTCCACGCCGAACTGCCGGAACTCCCGGAGGCGCCCGGCCTGCGGCCGCCCGTGGCGCCAGGACCGGATCACGTAGTACGCCTTGAAGGGGGTGGGCAGGGCGTGGGCGTTGACCAGGTAGGCCCGGACCACCGGCGCCGTCCCCTCGGGGCGGAGGGTGAGGGAGCGGCCGCCCTTGTCCTGGAAGGTGTACATCTCCTTCGTCACCACGTCGGAGGTCTCCCCGGCGGTGCGGGCGAAGAGCTCGGTCCGCTCGAAGGCCGGGGTCTCGACGTACCGGTAGCCGAAGAGGCGCGCCAGGCGGTGGGCCTCCTCCACCAGGGCCAGGAGGGCCTCGGAGCGGGGCGGGAGGAGGTCGGCGGTGCCGCGGGGAGGCGTCAGCTCCACTAGGGCTCCCCGGCCAGGTACGACCCGAGGCCCGCCAGGAAGGACCCGGTGAGGAAGGGGTTGGAGAGGCGCTCCCGGGCCACCGTGGTCCTCGGCCCGTGGCCTGGATAGACCTCGAGGGCGTCGGGGAGCGCGAGGAACCGCACCAGGCTCCGGCGCATGTCGGCCTCGGAGGAGTTGGGAAGGTCGAAGCGGCCGATGGCCCCGGCGAAGACGAGGTCGCCGGAGAGGACGAAGCCCTCGGCCCGGAAGCAGGCGCTGCCGGGGGTGTGGCCGGGGGTGTGGAGGACCTCCAGGCGCAGGCCGGCCACCTCGACGGCGTCGCCGTCCCCGACGGTCCGAACCTCCTTCACCGGGACGGGGGGCTGGGGGAAACCGGCCCCCCAGGCCTCGGGGTCCTCCAGGGCCAGGCGGTCGGCCTCGTGGATGTACAGGGGCAGGTCGTCGCCGCAGACCTCGGCGGCGGCGCCGATGTGGTCGACGTGGCCGTGGGTCGCGAGCACGGCGACGGGGCGCTTCCCCGCGGCGCCCAGGAGGGCCAGGACCCGCTCCGGCGAGAAGCCCGGGTCCACCACCACCGCCTCGTCGCTCCCTTCGGCGGCGATGAGCCAGCAGTTCGTGTCGAACGGATTGTCGGCGAAGACCTCCAGGTACATCGAGCCGCCATCATAGTCGGGCCCCGAGGACACTTGCTGGAGAAGAGGCCCATCGGGCAGAGCGACCGTGCCGAGGTCCGCGTGCAGGAAGACGCGATCATCGTGGTCGCCTCTGGAGATGCCCCGACCACGTTCGCGCTCCTGGTCGCCGCGCACCACCTGGCGGAGGAGGTCGATCTTCCGGTGCAGAGCCTCATCATCGACCGGGAAGGAGGCGCGCCTCGGCAGTGGGTGGACGATCTGCCCGACCCCCTGGTGCGCGAGTTGTCCTTCCTATGGCCTCGCGACCTGGCCGCGTGGAGGTTGGATCGGCTCCGGTCACGCTCGTGGTTCGTGGAGGAAGGCTGAGGCATGCCGTTCCCGGGCCGATGACAGCCCGGCAGCTCCGGGAGCACCTGTGGGTGTTCTGCGCGGAGCGGATCGGCCCCCACGCAGCAGGTGGAGCCCATGCCTCATGACGCCCTGGCTGGCACCATCAGCCGGCGGGGCTTCCTCGCTCGCGCGGCAGCCGTGGCGGCCGGCGCCTTCACGTACGTCGCGCTCGGGAGCTCCACGGCTTGGGCCCCGAGCTGCATAGCCGGGCTCAACTGCTGGCACACCTGGGACTTCGACAACTGCGTCAAGAAGGTGTCCCCCGCGACGTGCTTGAGCAGGCCCAACAGATGCGCTACCTGGGGCGCGCCCTCCACCGCGGGGTGCGAGAGCACGGCCACCTGCAGCTGTGGCGCCTACTACGCGCGATGTCGTTGCCACACCTCGCCGCATTGTTGTTGCATGCCGCGGATCTGCGTGTCCTGCGATGGCCGCTGCTCCTGCGACTTCGGCAAGGGGGGGTGCTGGTACTGTGCCGTGTGGGTAACGTCCCGATGATTGCTGACTTTCGTGAGGAGGGGCACCACACTCCACGCT
>CAYVCH010000082.1:0-9951 GCA_964449755.1 uncultured Actinomycetes bacterium | reverse complement strand
ACAACAACGTCGTGACCGACTGGGAGCTGGAGCGGTACTTCGAGCGCGGCTAGCCGCGCGGCAGCCCCCCGGAGGCAGGGGGGAGCGGAGCCCTCCGGGCTCGCGCCGGCTCAGCCCCTGTCGAAGACGGGCTTCAGGGCGAAGTAGACGTCGCGGTAGCGGCGGTAGGCGTCGTCGTAGAGGTCCCGCAGGGCTGGGTCGGGCTGGTGCTCGTCGGGCTCGTAGGACACGAACGCCCCAACCGCGTCGGCGACGCTCGAATGCACGCCGGCCCCCACCGCCGCCAGGATCGCCGCCCCCGTCGCCGTGGTCTCCACGCTCGTCGGGACCCGCACCGGCAGGCCGGTGACGTCGGCCTTGATCTGCCGCCACAGCGCCCCCTTCGCCCCCCCGCCGACGATGGTCAGCCGGCGGACCTCCAGCCCGGCCTCCCGCATCGCCTCCAGGATGTCCCGGAGGGCGAAGGCGCTGCCCTCCAGGATGGCCCGGGTCATGTGGGCCCGGGTGTGGGCGAGGGTCAGGCCGTAGAACACGCCGCGGGCCGCCCCGTTCCACTCCGGGGCCATGGCCCCCTGCAGGCACGGCAGGAACACGAGGCCCTCCGAGCCCGGCGGGACCTCGGCGGCCGCCGCCGAGAGCACGTCGTACGCGTCAACGCCGCCGGTCGCCTCCGCCTCCCGCTCGAGCGGCGCGAACTGGTCCCGCCACCACCGCAGGCCCCCGCCGGAGACGAACCCCGGGTTCTCCAGCAGCCAGGCATCGGGGTCCGCGTGCGGGTGGCACTCCACCAGCATCGTCGGATCCTCCCTGGGCTCCGCCGACGCAGCGCAGACGGGCTCCGCCGTGCCGACGACGTCGCACACCTCGCCCGGCGCGTACACCCCGGCGCCGAGGGTGGCCGCCATCTCGTCCCCGCAGCCCACGACGACGACGGTGTCGGGCGACAGCCCGCTCGCCTCGGCGAACGCGGCCCGGACGGTTCCCACGGGCTGTGTGCCCGGCGCCAGCTCCGGCAGCATCTCGGGGGAGATCCCCGCCACCTCGAGCACCGCCTCCGACCACGTCCGGGTCCGGGGGTCGAGGAGGGCCAGGGACGACGCGTTCGAGTAGTCCACCGCGAGGACCCCGGAGACCTCTCGCAGGACGAAGGACCCCGGTGGCATCAGGTGGGCGGCCTCGGCGAAGACCTCGGGTTCCTCCTCGCGCACCCAGAGGGCCTTGAACACCGCGTGGGAGGAGTCGAGGTTCGCCCCCACCAACCGGTAGAACTCCTGGGGCGAGATGCGCTCGGCGAGGGCCTTCGCCTGGACCTCCGCCCGCCGGTCCATCCAGATCATCGCGGGCCGCAGAGGGCGCCCGGCCGAGTCGCAGACCACCATCCCGTCCAGCTGCGAGCCGAAGGACAGTCCCTTCACCGCACCCGGTCCCTCGGGCACCTCCTCCAGGAGCCGCCGGATGGTGGCCACCAGAGCCCTCGGCCAGGCGGTGGCGTCCTGCTCGGCCCAGCCGGGCGCGGGGTAGGAGAGGTCGTACCCCTCGTAGGCCGACGCGACGAGGGTACCGTCGGCCGCGTAGAGCGCGGAGTTCGTCCCCTGGCTCCCGACGTCACACCCGATGACGTAGGGGCCGGTCACGGGAGGACCACCACCTTCAGCCCGGTCCCGGAGCGGATCGTCTCGAAGGCCTCGGCGATCCGCTCCAGCGGGAACCGGTGGGTGACGATGGGCGCCAGGTCGTCGCGCCGCCGCTCCAGGTAGCCCATGGCGACGCGGTAGTGCCGGTGGGTGGCGCCGTAGGCCCCGAGGACGGCGAGCTCCTTGTAGTGGAGCTCGTTCATGTCCAGGGGGCTCACCGGATCGTGCTTGGGAAGCCCGGCGAAGTAGACGACCCGAGCCCGCCGGCCGGCCATCTCCAGCGCGGCCTGCTGCGCCCGTTTCGACGGCGCCGCCACGATCACCCGCTCGGCCCCGCGCCCCCCGGTCCGGGACAGGACCTCCTGCACGCCGTTGTCCTCGCCGGCCGCGAAGGCGTCGTCCACGAACCGCCCGATGACGCGGAGCGCCACCTCGAGCCGCTCCGTGCTCACGTCGGTGATGAGGACCCGGGCGGCCCCCCGGTCGCGCACCATGACCGACTGCCAGCACCCGATGGGCCCGGCGCCGAGGATGACCACGGTGTCCCCGAGCCGCACGTCGAGGACCTCGACGCCGTTCAGCGCGCAGGCGAAGGGGTCAGCCACGGTGGCCAGGTCCGGCGGCAGGTCCGGGGGGAGCGGGATCAGGTTCCTCGTGGCGATGGGTGGAACCGCCGCGTACTCGGCGTAGGCCCCCGGAAAGGGCTCGTACCCGTAGAGGAGGTGGGCCTCGCAGAGGTTCTGGTAGCCGTCCAGGCACCAGCGGCACTCGCCGCAGGTGAGGATCGAGCCCAGGAACACCCGATCGCCCCTCCGCACCCCGGCGGGCAGCTGCGCGTCGGGACCCACCTCCTCCAGGACGCCGACCGGCTCGTGGCCGAGGATCCACGGTGCCGGGGCCCGGGGGTCGCCGTTGAAGAAGGTCCGGGCATCGGTGCCGCAGATCCCGCAGGCCTCGACCCGGAGGACCGCCCCCGCCGGCTCGAGGGCCGGCGGCTCCGCCTCCCCCACCTCGACGACGTTGACGTCCCGCAGGAACGCCGCCCTCACCCCGCCTCCCTTTCAGCCCTGCCGAATACCCGCGCCGCTCTCCCCCAGCTCGGCCAGGAGGGCCTCGTGGGCCTTCTCGGCGCTCCACCCCTCGCGGATCACCCGCGACAGGGCGCGGGTGATGGCCTCCGGGTTCGCGTGCATGAAGATGTTCCGTCCCACCGAGCACCCGATGGCGCCGGCCGCCATGGCCTCCTCCATCCGCCTGAGCAGCTCTCGATCCGGCAGGCGCGAGCCGCCGGCGAGCACCACCGGGATCCCGCCCGCCGCCTCCACGAGCTGGCGGAACTGGTCGGCGTCGCCGGGCCAGTTGGTCTTCACGATGTCGGCCCCCAGCTCGGCGCACAGCCTCACGTTCCGCCGCAGGTACTCGAACCCGTACTCGGCCTTCAGCTCCTCCGCCGACGCGTAGGTCGTGGGGAACTCCGCCTCCGCGATGAAGGGCATCCCGAGGCGGGCGGCTTCCCGGCCGACCGCGGACAGGGTCCGGATCATGGCGGCCTCGGCGCCGCCGCCGAGGGCCACGTAGAGCACGACGGCGTCGGCGCCGAGCACCAGGGCCTCCTCGACCTCGGCGATCTGCACGATCTCGGGATGTCCGCCCTCCGGCTTCGCCGAGGCCGAGAGCAGGAGGGCGAGGGAGGTGGTGGGCGAGAAGGCCGGCTCCGCCACCCGGACCATGCCCTTGCTCATCATGATCACGTTGGCACCGCCCGCGACGGCCTCCGCGGCGCGCGCCGCGATGTCGGCGAGGGGCTCGAGGAAGGTGGGCGAGGTCATCCCGTGGTCGAGGGCGCAGATCACCGAGACCCCCGCCGGGTCGATCACCCGCTTGAGGCGCATCGCCTTTCCGACGGGGGCCGTCACGTGAACCTCCTTCCGGGGCCGCGTCGGAGCACCGAGAACTCGAAGGCATCGGCCAGGTGGTACTCGTGGGAGGACAGGACGGGCCTGCCGTCCTCCTCGTAGTCCACCTGCCAGAGGTACAGGAGCAGGGCCCCCCGGGACACCCGGAGCCTCGAGGCGACCGAGCGGTCCGCCTTCACCGGGCGGAAGCTCGCGACGCCGTGGTGGATCACGATCCCGAGGTCGCGCTCGAAGACCTCGTAGATCGACCCCCGGAGCATCCGATCGAGGGCCGCCGGGGCCTCGCTGACCAGGCCCTCGGGGAACAGGTCCCGGGAGTACACCACAGGCCGTCCGTCCGCCGTTCGGACCCGCTCCACGACGACGACGTCCTGGCCCGGATCGATGTGGAGGCGCTCGGCCTCGCTCGCAGGGGCCGGCTCGACCCAGTGGCGCGCCTGCTCGACGCCGGCCCGCATCCCGGCGGCCCGGATGGCGTCGGTCACGCCGAAGTTCACGTCCAGGCTGTTCGCCACCCTCGGCCGGTCCGCCACGAAGGTGCCAGCGCCCCAGGTCCGCCGGACCACCCCCTGGTCCTCGAGGGACCGGAGGGCCTCCCGAAGGGTCGCCCGGGACACCCCCAGCTCGGCGGCGAGCTCCGGCTCGGAGGGGAGCCGCCCGCCCGCCGGGAACTCGCCCCGGGCGATGCGTTCGGCCAGATGGTCGCGGACCGAGAGCGGGAGGAGCCGAGGGCGTCCGCTCGCTGCCGACCTGGTCCTGGCCATGGTGCAAGTATTTGTCAGACAACTTGCCCTCGTCAAGCGGTGAGCCCCTCAGGGCGCGCCGGTCCCGGGTGGGACGGGGCGCCCCCGGACAGCCCCGGAGGTGCGTCCGCTACACTCGCCGGCCGTGAGGCCGGTCCTGCTCCTCGGGCACGACGTCTGGGAGACCTTCGGCCTGGCCCCCCGGGCCCTGGGGGCGGCCGGGGTCCCCGTCCTGGTCCACCCCCAGCGGGAGGCGGCGCGAGCCGTGCCCTCCCTCGAGGACGTCTCCGGCGTCGTGGTCTTCGGTGGCGAGATGAACGTGGACCAGACCGGCGAGTACCCCTTCCTGGCCGAGGAGCGGGAGCTGGTCCGTCGAGCCGTGGCGGAGCAGGTCCCCTTCCTCGGGATCTGCCTGGGGGCCCAGATGCTCGCCCGGGCCCTGGACACCCCGGTCTACCCGGCGGTCAAGGAGATCGGCTTCGAGCCCCTCCATCCGGTCCGGGAGGCGGCCGGCGACCCGCTCCTCTCGGTCTTCCGCGACGGGGACATGGTCTTCCACTGGCACGAGGACACCTTCGACCTCCCGCCGGGCGCCGTGCTCCTCGCCACGGGCGACCGGGTCAGGGTGCAGGCCCTCCGGGTTGGCGAGCTGGCCTGGGGGGTCCAGTTCCACGTCGAGGTGGACCGTCCCGAGCTCGCCATCTGGCTCGCCGACACCGAGGAGGGACTGCAGGAGGCCTGGGGCAAGTCGGCCGAGCAGATCCGGGAGGAGGCGGCCCGGCACCTGGCCACCCAGGAGGAGCGGGCCCGGGAGCTGTTCCGCCGCTTCGCCGAGGTGGTCCGGGCCGCCCGGGGCTGACCGGGACGACCCCGCCGTAGTGGGTTTCCCCAGGTTCACGCGGGTCGTACGCTGGAGGGGTGGGGTTCGCCCGCTACCGCCCCGAGGAGCTGCCCGCCGCCCTTGCCCGCACGGTCCGCTGGCGGTGGCCGCGGGAGCGCCTGCTCGCGGTGGTCCCCTGCGAGGCCGAGTGGCCCGAGCTCCGCATGGGGTGGGGCGGGCACGTGGAGGACACGAACTCGGCCATCCCCTACCGGGAGGCGACCCGCGTGGAGGACGGGCTGCTCGGGGTCACCGAGTCCCGGATCCTGTTCCGGGGCCGGAGCCGCCCGGGCCTCGGCTTCCGGGTGGCCGCCGCCGTCTTCGGCCTGGTGGCCCTCGTGAGCTTCCTGGCCGGCGATGCCCCCCTCGGGGTGCTCGGGGCGGGAGCCCTCAGCGCCGCCTCCTGGCTCGGGGCCAGGACGGCCGAGGCCCTCGGCACGGGCAGCGGGGTCATCGAGTTTGGCCGGATCCTGGAGGTGGACCGGCAGGCGCGTCGCATCCGGGGCCTCGACGGGTGGGGCATCCAGTACCGGATCCGGTTGTCGGACCGAGACCTCGACCAGGTCCTCGGCCTGCTGCCCGGCTGAAGCGCACCCCGTCGCCGACTGGCGGACGGCGGGGCGAGCAAGGCCCGCTGCGGAGCGGAGCCCCGCCGGCCGCCCAAGGAGCGCTGGCCCCTGGCGGACGGCGGGGCGAACAAGGCCCGCTGCGGAGCGGAGCCCCGCCGGGCCGCCCTACCGGCAGGGCCGCACGTGCCGGGAGCGGCCCGTCAGCCCTCCCAGGCCCGGGTCTCGCGCCCCAGCTCCCGGTAGCCCTCGCCCACCTCCTGGTACCACTTGCGGGCCGGCCCCACCCGGGCCCGGAGCTTCCACTTGAGGCTCTTCGGCGCCGCCTCCACCTTGCCCCACAGCTGGTCGATGCGCTCCCCGACGAGGGCCCGCCGGTCGTCGTCCAGCTCGGGGATGGAGTGCATGTAGCGGCGAACCCGGTCGAGGTTCAGGGAGACCGTGTAGTAGAAGCCCCAGTCCTTGGACAGCAGCTCCACCACGTAGGAGGCGTCGAAGGCCCCGGGGGTGGCCCGGTCGGCGACCGGGTGCTCCAGGAACAGCACGACCAGGTCCTTCAGGTCCTTCTCGTTGATCTCGACGATCTGCAGCTTCTCGAGGAGGAGGTCGGTGAGGGGAATGGTCACGGGGTCCAGGTCCAGCCTGCCGCGCAGGTCGATGGGGTGGCAGAAGTTCAACTGGTCCAGGAAGACGTCCACCCGCCGGCGCCCGCCCGTGGGGTCGTGGAAGATCCTCCGTCCCACCCAGACCTCCATCGTGACGCCCCGGCCGCCCAGGACCTCGTACCCCAACTCCTGGAACATGGCCTCGACCCTGGCCACCTCCCGCTCGTAGCCCATGAAGTCGAGGTCGGTGAGGATGCGGTTCGTCTTCTCCAGGAGCCACATCCCGCCGGGGCACTGCCGCAGGACCGCCAGGGCCCCGAGGAGGCGCAGGTGCAGCCCCCGCTCGTCGGCGGCCCGGATGATGGCCTCCGCCTCGGCCATGTACTCGGGCCAGGCCGCGAAGGGCTCGCCCAGGGGCTGGGTCGCCTGCTCCATCTACCCCACGGTCAGGGCGTAGCTCTTCACGCCCTTCTTCTCGTCCAGCACGATCAGGGAGCCGCGCAGCACGCCGGCATGGTACTCGGAGCCGGCGTTGATGCACAGGGTTCGCCCGATCCTGATCCCCGCCGAGCACTCGTGGATGTGCCCGTGGAGGGCGAGGAGGGGCTGGTACTTCCGGATCGCCTCCAGGACCGCCGTGCTGCCCACCGGCACCATCTTCAGGCCGCCCGCCTCCATGGTGGGCTTGAAGTCCTCGTCCAGCTCCGGGGCAAGGTCCAGGTTGGAGCCCCAGGGCGGAGCGTGGACGTTGAAGATGCACCGGCCCATGTCGGGCACCCGCTCGGCCAGCTCGTCGATCCTCCTGGCCAGCTCGTCCTCGCCCACGTCCCGGGGGCAGTGCCAGGGCGTGGTGTTGGCATTGCCCAGGGACAGGATGGAGTAGCCGGCGATCTCGATGACCCGACCGTCGGCGTTCTGCAGGGCCTTCGACCGGTTCACGTACTCGTCAATGAACTGCAGGTCGTCGTTGCCCGGCATCCACAGGGCCGGGGTCCGGCCGGGGTCGAGCCGCTCGTCGGCCAGGGCCACCCAGCCCTCCAGCACCTCCGCCATCTTCCGACGGAACAGCTCCTCCACCTGCTCCTCCGTCTGGATGGCGGCCTTCTCCTCCGGGGTCATGCGCTCGGTGTAGTACCCGCGCTGGCGCAGGGCCCGCTCCAGGTCGGCCAGGCCCCGCTCGTCGTCCACCCGGACCATGCCCCCCTCGAAGCGGGCGACGTAGGTCCCGTCGCGTTCCCGGACGATGGGGACCAGCATCTTGCCGGTGAGGTCGCCCCCCAGCACGAGGACGTCGGCCCCGTAGTGCTTGGCCGCGTTCAGGAACTTCCGGAAGGTGGTCTCGGACCCGTGGACGTCAGTGGCGAAGAACAGCTTCAGCATCGACTTCCTCCTGCGCGGGCAAGGGGGCGGCGCGCCCCCGCGCCGCCCCCCAGGTTACGGCGTCCCCCACCCCCCCGCGCTACTCCGGCGGCACCTGCGAGAACTGCAGCGCCAGGGGGATCCCCTTGGCCTTGTTGTAGAAGTGGGCCCAGAGGTAGATCCCGATGGGGATCACGGCCATGACGTACACGGGGAACATGGCCCCCCAGCCCACGTCCCCGTTGAGGAAGGGCACGAGGACCGCCCACTCGATGAAGGCCGAGACGGCCAGCGTCAGGAACCCGAGGATCGAGATGACCGGGATGCCGGCGATCCTGCGCTGGGTGGCGGGCGGACCGGACTCGAACAGCTCCTTCCTCCTGTAGGGGAAGACCATCCCGGCGATGCCCAGGACGATCCAGCCCAGGAACCACGCCGCGATCGAGTACAGGATCCCGGCCAGGATCCCCGGGTAGAACACGTTCAGGATGAAGAAGGCGTAGGCCGCGAGCACCGAGGCGGCCACCGCGTACACGGGCGCCCGGTAGCGGGTGCGGATCTCCGAGAACTGGGCCGGGATCAGCCGGTCGAAGGAGAAGGCGAAGATGTTCCGGATCGGCGCGAAGGCCAGCCCCGCCGCCGAGACCCAGGTCGAGATCAGGAAGCAGATGCCGAACAGCATGATCAGCACCGGGTTGGCGGTGAAGAAGGCCATGTACAGCGTGGGGAAGGGCTCGGCGCCGGTGTTCGGGTGGGCGAAGGTGGACGGGTAGGCCGGGTCGCCGGCGAGCCAGAGCGTGTTCATCGAGTGGATGAAGTCCCGCCCGATGCCCACGTACAGGAGCTGGTAGGCGGCGTACCAGATGGCCATCTGCATGGCGAGGGACCCGAACAGCGCCAGGGCCTGCGACCTGGACACCCCCCGGATCTCCCCCGCCAGGTTCGCCGAGTACGTGGCGCCCAGGGTGTTCAGGCAGATGTACGTGACGCCCGCGTACATGGTCGCCACGAAGCCCACGGAGAAGATGGCCCCGGCCTGGCGCCCGGCCTCGATGATGGCGTCGTACTGGGCCCCCGAGAGCCGGTTGAAGTTCTCCTCGAACCCGCTCCGGCCGGTGATCACGATGAGGGCTCCCAGGATGATGACGGCGAGCCAGCTGAACACCACCGCCACGTAGGACGCCCGCATCATGGACTTGGCCCCCCGGAGGAACAGCCAGGAGGTCACCACCAGGATCGAGACGGAGCCGATGACGAACCGCACCCAGGTGGAGTCCAGGGTGTTGGCCAGGTTGATGAGCCCGCCGTTCTGCTGGGCGATGCCGACGGCGCGGAGCCCGTCGTTCAGGCCCCACTTGATCCACCAGTCCGTGAGCACCCCCAGCCAGGAGATCCCGGTGACGCTGATCATGAAGCACGCCCAGAGCCCCAGCGAGGGGTGGAGGGACCGGCTGATGTAGATGTACTCGCCCCCCGACCGGGGCATGATCACCGAGAAGTACCAGTACAGCCCGGCGATGGGGTACATGAGCAGCACCCACAGGACGCCCCAGCCCATGTGCGCGCCCTGGTAGAACGCGGGCGCGTAGACGATGTACACGAGGCTGTACAGCAGCCCCGGGTTCATCGCCGCGTACATGAGCGCGTCCACCGCGCTGATCTGCCGTGTGAGCCCCGAGGACCTCCGGATGAATACCTCCTGCGTCGCCATCCGCTCCCCCTATCTCCCCCGTGGCGGGCCCGCCGTCGGGCGCGCGGCGACCCGCCGCGACACGGCCGCGTCGGCCCGAGCATAGGAAGGGTCCCTCCAGCGCCCCAAGTCTCTGCGTGCCCACTATGGACCGGGGCGGAGTGTGCATCCGGGACAGTGCAGCGGGTCCCGCCCCGGGTCCTGACCGCGCGGTCAAGTCCCCCGGCCGCCTAGCACGAAGACGAGGGCTTGGACCCCCAGGACGACCAGGGAGTTCAGCACGATGACCAGGGCCAGGCCGGGGTGGGGAACCCTCGAGTCGCCGAGGGCCGCCGCCGCCACCTGGTGCGCGAAGTACACGAGGGCGACGAGGGCCACCGCCGGCACCGCCACCTCCGTCCCCAGCGCGAGGACCCAGGCCAGGGCCGCCAGGGCCGCCCCCAGCGCCCGCCGCCGGGCGTGGGATCGGAACCGGTACCCCATGTCCGGATTGTCCCCCGGGCTCGTCCCCCGGACCACCCAGGGGCAGGGCAGGCCGGCCCCTCAGGGGCCCCCCAC
>CAYVCH010000081.1:0-10013 GCA_964449755.1 uncultured Actinomycetes bacterium | reverse complement strand
CGCGTCGGCCCCGGTCATCTGGTAGTTGCAGCAGGCCGGGAACAGCCCGTCGGAGCCGATGAGCGGCGGGATCCAGGTCTGCGGGTCCGCGAAGTCCTTCACCCAGCCCACGGCGGGGCAGATGGCCGCGTGGGTGGCCGGGTCGCTGCACTTCGAGTACATCGTCGTGTGCTCGAAGGACTTCACCTCGAAGGTGAGGCCCAGGGGCTTGAGCACGTCCTGGATGAGGGCCGCCTGCTCCGGGTAGGGATCGGTCTCCGTCGTGATCATCAGGATGTTCTCGCACTCCGGAGCGTCGCACACGCCGTCCTGGTTCGTGTCGTACTTCGACTGCTTCATCTCCTCCATGGCGGCGTCGAGGTCGCCCTGGAAGTTCGGCGTGGCGTAGGGGTCGTACCCGGCGTTCAGCCCGCCCGTCAGGGTGTCGGGGACGATGTGGGTGGCGATGACCCCGGCGTCCTCGCCGCCCCGGAACCGCCGCCAGCCGTCCTTGTCCATGGCCCAGTTCACGGCCTTGCGGACGTGGATGTCGTCGAAGGGCGGCACCGCCAGGTTGAAGGCGATGTACCGCAGGGTGTCCGTGGGGAAGATCTTCAGCCGGTCCCGCAGGGCCGGGTCCGTCTTGTACTTCTTCAGGAACTCCGGCGTGGCGCCGCAGTCGATGCAGATGTCGATCTCGCCGGCCTCGACCTTCTTCAGCACGTCACTGGGGTCGGCGCCGCCCAGGATCTGGATCTCGTACCGGTCGACGTAGGCCGCCCGGAGCGTGTCGGTGGCCGGGTCGTACGAGCGGTTGCGCACCAGGGTGATGAACTGGCCCGGCTCGTAGCCGGAGAGCTTCGGCTGCTCCTTCGGGGGCAGCGTGAAGTCCAGGGCCTCGGAGCCCTCGAACATGTACGGCCCCGTCGCCACCAGGAACCGCCCGTAGTCCCGGGTGTGGCCCTCGGCGACCCCCAGGGGGGCGTCGGGCTTCGTGGGGTGGGGCGGGATCGGCGCCGTGGCCGGCATGGAGAACAGGAAGGGCAGGTACCCCGTGGGCTGGCTCACCTTCACCACCAGGGTCTTGGCGTCGGGGGTCTCCACCCCGGCGATGGTGTCGGCCTTCCCCTCGCCCACGTCGTCGAAGCCCACGATGGGCGAGTAGTAGAAGGGGTACCCGCCGGCCGAGGCCTCGGGGTCCGCCTCCCGCAGCAGCGCCCTGGCGATGTCGTAGGAGGTGACCTCGACGTCCTCGAAGGGCGGCCCGTAGGTGATGCCGTCCTTCAGCGTGAAGGTCCAGGTCAGGCCGTCGGGCGAGACCTCCGGCATGGCTGCCGCCAGGTCCGGCTGGAGGTCGCCGCCGCCCTCATCCAGGCGCATGCCGTTGTAGTTGAGCAGCGTCCGCGTCAGGCAGCACCGGAACAGCTCCCAGGAGAGCTGGTAGTACTCCTTCTGCGGGTCGAAGGCGGACAGCACGTCGCTGAGGACCGCCGCCTTGAGCGTGCCACCCCGCGGAATCTCCTCCGCCGGCGGCGTTGGCGACCCCGCCGGCGGGCCGGCCTGACGCGCACAGGCGGCGGCGGTGACCGCGAGGACGCCCGCGAGCGCGAGCAGCTTCAGATATCGCCTCACTGGATTCCCCCTCTCGTCGTCGAAGACCAGCGGTGGCGAAGGTCGGTCCCCGCTCCCCTCCTTTCGTGTTCCCACATCCCCTAGGTTCTACGACTGGATCGCCGTCCTCGGATCGAAGGCGTCCCTGAGGCCGTCCCCCAGCAGGTTGAAGGCCAGGGTTGTCGTGAACAGGAACAGACCGGGGAAGACCATCATCCAGGGCGCGTACGTGAAGGCCGTGGCCGCCTCCGAGAGCATCCGCCCCCACGAGGGCGTCGTGAGGGGCACGCCCACCCCCAGGAACGACAGGGCCGCCTCGAACAGCACGTTGTTGGGGATGATGAGGGTCGTGTACACGATGATCGGGGCCACCACGTTCGGCAGGATCTCCCGGAAGATGATCCGCAGGTCGCTCGCCCCCAGGGCCCGGGCCGACTCCACGAACTCCTTCTCCCGGAGGGAGAGGACCTGCCCCCGCACGATGCGGGCGATGTAGGGCCAGCTGAACAGCCCGATGATGTAGGACACGAGCAGCAGGCCCGGCTTGATGGCGCCACCCAGGCACCCCTCCCCCGTGCCGCAGGCGGCGGCGAGCCCCAGGGCGAGGAGGAGGACCGGGAGGGACAGGACCACGTCGACGGCCCGGGAGATGACGGTGTCCACCTTCCCCCGGTAGAACCCGGCCACGAGGCCCAGGACCACGCCGATCACGGTGGCCATGCCGGTGGCGAAGAAGGCCACGAACAGCGACGTCCGGGCCCCGTACAGGACCCGGACGAAGAGGTCCCGGCCGGCCTCGTCGGCCCCGAACCAGAACCGGGCGTTGGGGCCGATGGGCAGCCCGTACTCGTCGGTGGCCGTCCGCAGGAACAGGTCGTCGGGACCGTGGTGCACGAGGCTCCTGGCGATGACCGGAGCCCCCACGGCCAGCCCGATCATGACCACGATGACCACGATGCCGGCCAGGGCGAAGCGGTCCCGCCGGAACCGCCGCCAGAACAGCTGCCAGGGGCTCCGCCCGACGATGGTCGGTGGGGGCTCGCCCCCGGCCGGGGCCGGGGCCCCCGCGACGATGGGCTCGGTGCCTACCTGGGCCATCCGCTCGCCCTTCCCCGCCGGCCCCCAGGCCGGGCCGGCGCAGCAGGATTCGTCACGATGAAGATTACTCCCGCATCAGGGCCGCGAGGCGCGGCAGGACGTCCACGCCACGCAGCCTCCCCAGGGCCCCGCCGGCCGCCCACCGCTCCCCGAAGGCCTCCGTCCCGTCCGGGCGCACCGGCCCCCCCGAGACCAGGAGCGGGACCGGGTCGGCGGTGTGGGCCCGCCGCAGGCACGAGGTCCCGTGGTCGGCGGTGACCGCCACGATGGTCCGGGCCGGGTCGAGGAGGGGCAGGACCTCCCCGAAGAAGGCCCGGTCGATGAGGGAGACCAGGTCCCGCTTGTCCCGGGCCCGGCCGTCGTGGGCGGGGACGTCGGGGCCCTTGAGGTGGACGTAGAGGGCGTCGAAGCCCTCCAGGGCCTCGGCGGCGAGCCGGGCCCACCCCGCGTGGTCCTCCGCGGACGCCAGGCGGGGGACGTCCACCGCCTCCATCCCCAGGAGCCGGGCGATCCCCCGCTCGACGGGCATCTCCACGAAGCAGGCCCAGCTCGGCCCGAACCGCTCCCGGATGGGCTGGAGGCGGGGGAGGTGGTCACCCCCGTCCCGGGTGAGGAGGAGGTTGGCCGGTAGCTTCCCCGCCCTCCGGCGCCGGGCGTTGACCTCGGAGGTCTCGAGGACCCGGGCCGCGCCCTCCACGAAGGCGTTGGTGAGCCCGGCGGCCCGGCGGGCCTCGGCCGAGCCGTCCAGGGGCTCGCACCGGGCCACCTCGGGCTCGAAGGCCTCCAGGGCCACCCCCAGGGACCCCTCCTTCCGGTAGGCGGGGTCGGTGTTGGTGACGTTGGCCGACAGGGGGCCCTCGGAGGACCTGATGACGAGGGCCCCCCGGTGCTCCACGGTGGCCCGGAGCTCGAAGGTGGCGCCGGGGATGGACAGTCGCCGGTTCACCTCCGCCGCCAGGTCCCGGGCCTCCGCCGACGACAGGTCCCGACCCACCCGCCGGTCCACGATCCGCCGACCCTCCCCAGTGGCGAAGTTGACCCGGTAGGCGAGGTCGCCGTCGCGGAGCTCCATGCCGGCGCCGACGGCCTCCACCACCCCGCGCCCGGGGTGCTCGCCGGCGGGGTCGTAGCCCAGGATGGCGAAGACGGCGATGTCCGATTCGGGGGCGATCCCCTCGCCCACCGTCACCACCGTCCCCGTCGCCCCCCGGGCGGCCAGCCCGTCGAGGAAGGGGGTGTCGGCGGCCTCCAGGGGGGTCCGCCCGTCCAGCTCGGGGATGGGGTCGTCGGCGAGGCCGTCCAGGCACACGTACAGGAGGCGGTAGCTCACCGGTACCTCACGATGAGCGCGAACTCCTCCGGGTCGAGGCTGGCGCCGCCCACCAGGGCCCCGTCGATCTCGGGGTGGGCCATGAAGTCCCGGATGTTGCCGGCCTTCACGCTGCCGCCGTACTGGACCCGGAGGGTGTCGGCGGCCTCCTGCCCGTGCAGCTCCCGGACCGTCCCCCGGATCACGCCGGCGACCTCCCCGGCGTCGGCGGGCTCGGCGTTGCGGCCGGTGCCGATGGCCCAGACCGGCTCGTAGGCCACGACCACCCGACGGGCCTCCTCGGACGCCACCCCCCGGAGCCCGGCCCGTAGCTGCCCCTGGACCACCCGGGCCGTGGCCCCCGCCTCCCGCTCCTCCAGGGTCTCCCCGAGGCACAGGATGGGGCTCATCCCGTGGGCCAGGACGCTCCGCACCTTCCGGTTCACCAGGGCGTCGTCCTCCCCGAAGAGCCGCCGCCGCTCGGAGTGGCCGACGATGACGTAGCGGCACTTCAGGGCGGCGAGCATGGGGGCCGAGACCTCGCCGGTGAAGGCCCCCTGGACCTCGGGGTGGACGTTCTGGGCTCCCAGGGCGTAGGGGAGGCGGTCCGCCTCGATGAGGGTCTGGACGGACCGAAGGGCCGTGAAGGGGGGGCAGACGACGACCTCCACCCGCTGGGCGTCCTCCCGGTCGAGGAGGTAGGACAGCTTCTGGACCGCCTCGATGGCCTCCAGGTGGGTCTTGTGCATCTTCCAGTTGGCGGCGATGATCGGCCGGCGGGCCATCAGGGCACCACCCCGCGGGCCGCCTCCAGGGCCGCGATGCCCGGGAGCACCCGGCCCTCCAGGAACTCCAGGGACGCGCCCCCGCCGGTGGACAGGTGGTCGAAGGCGTCCTCCAGGCCCGCCCGGCGGATGGCGAGGAGCGTGTCGCCGCCCCCGGCCACGGTGAAGGCGTCGGCTCCGGCCACGGCGGTGGCCACCCCCCGGGTCCCCCCGGAGAAGGGCTCCAGCTCGAAGACCCCCATGGGCCCGTTCCAGAGGATGGTCCTCGCGTCGGCGAGGACCCGGGCGAACTCCTCCACGGTCCGCGGCCCGATGTCCAGGGCCATCTCGCCCGGGGGGACCTCCCGGGCCGGGACCGTGCGCCACCCGGCCCCACCCGACGCCTCCGGGGCCACCACCGCGTCTTCCGGCAGCGCGATGAGCACGCCGCGCGCCTCGGCCAGGCGGCGGGCCTCCCGCACGTCCTCGAAGCGGTCGGGCTCCACCCGGGTCCTGCCCACCCGGCCGCCGTCGGCGGCGATGAAGGTGAAGGCCATGGCGCCGCCGACGAGCAGGGCGTCGACCCGCTCCACCAGGGCCGCGATGGTCCCCAGCTTGTCCGAGACCTTGGCCCCGCCGAGGACGGCCACGTAGGGCGGCTCCGGGCCCTCCCGGAGGCGCGACAGCACCTCCACCTCCCGCTGCAGGAGGCGGCCGGCGGCCGCGGGCAGGCGCCCGGCCAGGGCCGCCACCGAGGCGTGGGCCCGGTGGGCGGCGCCGAAGGCGTCGTTCACGTAGGCCTCGGCCAGGGCCGCCAGGCGGTCCGCGAAGGCCGGGTCGTTGGCCTCCTCGCCGGGGTCGAACCGCAGGTTCTCCAGGAGGACCACCTCCCCCGGGCGCAGGGCCCCGCAGGCCTCCCGGGCCAGCGCACCCGCCACGTCGGGCACGGCCAGCACGTCCCGCCCCAGGAGCTCGGCGGTGCGAGCGCCCACCGGGGCCATCCGCAGTTCCTCCCGCACCCGGCCCCCGGGCCGGCCGAGGTGCGAGGCCAGGATCAGGGCGGCGCCCCGGCCCAGGAGCTCCGTCAGGGTCGGCAGCGTCGCCCGGATCCGCAGGTCGTCGGCGACCTTGCCGTCCTCCAGGGGCACGTTGAAGTCCACCCGGACGAAGACCCGCTTCCCGGCGACGTCGCCGAGGTCGTCGAGGGTGCGGAGCCCCACCGCCGCCTCGCTACCGGGGCCCGGCGACCAGCTCCACCAGCTCCACCAGGCGGTTCGAGTACCCCCACTCGTTGTCGTACCAGCCGACGACCTTCACGAGGTTGCCGATGGCCATGGTGGACAGGGCGTCGAAGACGCAGGAGGCGGGGTTGCCGACCACGTCCTGGGACACGATGGGGTCCTCCGTGTAGACCAGGCGCCCCCGGAGGCGGTCGGTGCCGGCGGCCTCCCGGAAGGCCGCGTTCACCTCCTCCACCGAGGCCTCCCGGGCCAGGACGCAGACCAGGTCGGTGACGGAGCCGTCGGGGACCGGCACCCGCATGGCCACCCCGTCGAGACGGCCCGCGAGCTCCGGGATGGCCAGGGAGGAGGCCTTGGCCGCCCCGGTGGAGGTGGGGATGATGTTCATGGCCGCCGCCCGGGCCCGCCGCAGGTCCTTGTGGGGCAGGTCCAGGATCCGCTGGTCGTTCGTGTAGGCGTGGATCGTGGTCATGAACCCGCGCTCGATGCCGAAGGCGTCCTGGAGGACCTTGGCCATGGGCACCACGCAGTTCGTGGTGCACGACGCGTTCGAGACCACGTGGTGGGCGCCGGGGTCGTACCGGTCCTCGTTGACCCCCAGGACGATCGTGATGTCCTCCCCCCTCGCCGGGGCGCTGATGATGACCTTCCGGGCCCCGGCGGCCAGGTGCTTCTCGGCGTCGGGCCGGTCCGTGAACAGCCCCGTGGACTCCACCACCACCTCCACGCCGAGGTCGGCCCAGGGCAGCTTCGCCGGGTCCCGCTCGGCCAGGACGCGGATCTCGCGGCCGTTCACGGCGATGCTGTCCTCCCCGGCCTTCACGTCGGCGTCCAGGACGCCGAGGACCGAGTCGTACCTGAGCAGGTGGGCCAGGGTCCTGGCGTCGGTGATGTCGTTCACGGCGACGAACTCGAGGTCGGTGCCACGCGCCAGGGCGGCGCGGAAGAAGTTGCGGCCGATCCGGCCGAACCCGTTGATGCCCAGTCTCACCGTCATCGCGGACCTCCTCGGGAGCCTGCCGCCCATCCTAGCCAACCCGGGCACCGCCGCGGGCGCCCAGCGGTCCCCGCCCCCCGCTCAGCCCCGGTCCACGTCGCGGTGCTTCACGGCCACCGGCAGCCCCCGCTCCCGGAAGAAGTGGGCCAGGTCGTCGGCGACCACGATCGAGCGGTGCCGCCCCCCGGTGCAGCCCACGGCGACGGTCAGGTAGCTCTTCCCCTCCGCCAGGTAGCCCGGCACCACCACGTCCAGCAGCGCCCGCAGGCGGTCCATGAACTCCGCGTAGCCGGGCTGCCCGGTCACGTAGCGGCGCACCCGCTCGTCGCTCCCGGGCAGGGGTCGCAGGTCCTCCACCCAGTGGGGATTGGGCAGGAAGCGCACGTCGAGGACGAGGTCGGCGTCCCGGGGCGACCCGTACTTGTAGCCGAAGGAGACGAGGGAGACCTGCAGCCCCTCCTCCGGGGGCCGGTCGGCGAAGGCCGTCCGCACCCGGTCCCGCAGCTCGTGGGGGGTCAGGCCGGTGCTGTCGAGGATCAGGTCCGCCTCCCCCCGCAGGCTCTCCATCATGAGCCGCTCCTTGCGGATCCCCTCCACCACCCGGTCGGCGGGGGCCAGCGGGTGGCGCCGGCGGGTGGCCTCGTAGCGGTTCACCAGGACCTCGTCGGAGGCCTCCAGGTAGAGGATCCGGTAGGCGATGCCCAGGCCCTTCAGCTCCTCCAGGGCCCTGGACAGCTCGCCGAAGAACACTCCTCCCCGGGCGTCCACCACGATGGCCACGCGAGCCGGCCCGCCCGGCCGGGCCGCCAGCTCGGCCATCTTGGGCAGGAGGGCGGGGGGCAGGTTGTCCACCACGAAGTAGCCGAGGTCCTCCAGGCACCGGGCGGCCTCGGACCGGCCGGCGCCCGACAGGCCGGTGATGATGGTGAACCCGGGACCGGTCCGGACGGGAGGCTCCGCGCCCGCCTCGGCCTGGGAGGCCCGGCTGGCCCGGGCTGCGGCCTCCTCCCCGGGCATCAGGCGCTCTCCCTGCCCGCCGACCGCAGGTGCTCGTAGATCTGGCGGGCGAGCTGCGGCCCGATGCCGGGGGTGGCGGCGATCTCCTCCTGGCTCGCCCGGCGCAGCCGGGCCAGCGACCCGAACCGGCGGAGCAGCACCCGCTTGCGGCCCGGGCCCACGCCGGGGATCTCGTCCAGGGGCGAGGCCATGGCCCGCCGCTCCCGCTTCCGCCGGTGGTAGGCGAGGGCGAACCGGTGGGCCTCGTCCCGCAGGTGCTGGAGGACGAACAGGGCCTCGGAGGAGCGGGGGATGGAGAGCGGCTCCGGCCGCCCCGGGAGGTAGACCTCCTCCAGCCGCTTGGCGAGGCCCACGGCGGGGATGGCGAGCCCCAGGTCCGCCAGAACCCGCACCGCCACGGACAGCTGGCCCTGCCCGCCGTCCACCACCACCAGGCCCGGCGGGTAGGAGAACCGACGGCGCCGGGGCGCCTCGCGCTGGGCGGCCGCCTCCTCCGGCGCCTCCCGCTCCTCGAGCAGCCGCCGGAACCGGCGACGGAGCACCTCCTCCAAGCTCGCGAAGTCGTCCTGGCCCGCCACCCCCCGGACCTCGAACCTCCGGTAGTCGGCCCGCTTCGGCAGACCGTCCTCGAAGACGACCATGGACCCCACGGTGTCGGAGGGACCCAGGTTCGAGACGTCGTAGGCCTCGATGCGCAGGGGCGCCTGCTCCAGGCCCAGCTCGGCGGCCAGCTCCGCCAGGGCCCTCGAGCGGGCCCCGAAGTCCGAGGCCCGGCGCAGCTTGTGCCGCTGGAAGGCCTCCTCGGCGTTGCGGGTCACGACCTCGAGCAGCCGGCGCTTGGCCCCCCGGGCCGGCACCGCGATGCTCACCCGGCCGCCCCGTCGGGCGGCCAGCCAGGCCTCCAGGACCTCCCGGTCGGCCGGCTCCGCCGGGACCAGGACCCGGGCCGGCACCTCCTCGCGCTCCATGTACAGCTCCCGGAGGAAGGAGGCAAGGAGGCCGGGGAGGTCCAGCTCCTCCACCCGGTCCACCACCCAGCCCTTGCGGCCCATGACCCTCCCCCGCCGGACGAAGAAGGCCTGGAAGGCGGCCTCCAGGTCGTCCTCGGCCAGGCCCACCACGTCCAGATCCTCCTCCTCGGGCAGGACCATGTCCTGGCCCGCCATGGCCCGCCGGGCGGCGAAGAGCTGGTCCCGGAGACGGGCGGCCAGCTCGAACTCCTGCCGCTCCGCGGCCTCCCGCATCTCCCGCTCCAGCCGGGCCAGGACCGGCCGGTAGCTCCCGGCCAGGAACTCGGCCATGGCCTCCACGTGGGCCCGGTAGGTCGCCTCGCTGGCGCCCGTGACCTCGGGCACGCAGGGGCCGGCGCAGCGGCCGATGTCGTAGTACAGGCAGGGCCGCCGGGCCCGGGCCCGCTGCTCGAAGAAGCTGTTCGAGCAGGTCCGCACGGGGAAGACCCGGGTCAGGGCGTCCAGGGTCTCCCGGATGGCGTAGGCGTGGCCGTAGGGGCCGAAGTAGCGGACCCCCCTGCGGCGGCGGCCCCGCAGGACCTGGGCCCGCGGCCACCGCTCCCCCACGGTGAGGGCCAGGTAGGGGTAGGACTTGTCGTCCCGGTAGCGGACGTTGAACCGGGGGCGGTGGACCTTGATGAGGTTGTACTCGAGCATGAGGGCGTCCACCTCGCTCCCGGCCACGATCCACTCCACCGAGGCCGCCTGGTGCAGCATGGCCTCGGTCCGCGGGTGCTGGGGCCGGCCCCAGTAGCTCGCCAGGCGCTTCCGCAGCGAGCGGGCCTTGCCCACGTAGACGACGCGCCCGTCGCCGTCGCGGAAGAGGTAGGCGCCGGGCTCGTCGGGGAGGGTCGAGACCTCGGGCCGGGGGACGCTCACGGGGCCATTCTAGGAGCGTGCTGAAGAACGGCGCTCCGGTGGGGATGTACCCCGGCGCAGAACCCTGATGAGGAGGCCCTGACGAGGAGGACCCCTCCCCTCGCTGAG
>CAYVCH010000080.1:0-10094 GCA_964449755.1 uncultured Actinomycetes bacterium | reverse complement strand
GCCACGGCCTCGGGCCCCCGCCCGTCGGGCTGCCCGACCACGGCCACCACCACCCGGGCACCGGCCGACTCCAGGGTGGCCCGCAGGGCGCGGCCCCGGCCCTCGGCCCGGGCCAGGTCCTCCTCGCGCTCGGGCAGCGGCGGGGGGACGACGAAGACCGGGGTCCGGCAGCCCAGCCCCTCCAGGTACCGGCGCCCGAACCCCGAGGGCACGACCACCCCCCGGGACCGTCGGACCAGGTGGGCGAGCCAGGGGACCCGCAGCGGCTCTGCCCCGGAGACCAGCTCCGCCGGTGGCCGGGGTGTCCGGGCCGCCTCCCGGACCGCCATGGGGCCCACGGGGTCTCCCTCCGCCACAAGCCGCTCGATCAGCCCGCCCAGGCCCAGGTGATGGAGGACGACCAGACCCGGGGTCCGGATGGCCTCGCGGTACGGCTCCCGGAAGGCGGGCTCGTCGGCCACGTGGTACACCCCCAGCTCGTAGCGGGGCAGCCGGAGCTGGGCGCGGCGGCCCCCCGACCGGAGGAGGTCCACGCGGCGCCTCTGCGTGAACCCGGTCCGCCCCAGGCCCTCCAGCATGGCCGCGGCGGCCCGCGCGGCTTCCCCGGGGGCCGACGGCGCGGGGGCCAGGATCGCCACCCGCGGGAGGCGGTGGCCGGGCCGGCGGAGCAGCGGCATCACTCGAGGAGTCGCTGGACGACCCGGGGCCACGGCGGGACCGTCTCTCGGACGAGCTCCCGGCCGGCGGCCCCCATGCGCTCGGCCGCCCTGCGGTCGGCGTACAGGCGGTCGAAGGCGGCCGCAATGGCCCGCGGGTCGGGCTCCGTCACCACCCCGGTCTCGCCGTCGCGCACGAACTCCAGGGGGCCGCCGCTGTCGGTCGTGCACACGACGGGCCGACGGGCCGCCAGCGCCTCCAGGGTCACGTAGCCGTAGTCCTCGTCGTAGGGGGCGTAGTGCACGGCCAGGGCCCGCAGGTACAGGGAGCGGAGCCGCTCGTCGGGGACGCCGCCCTCGAGGACGACCCTGCCGGCCAGCCCCCAGCGCTCGATCCGGGACCGGAGGTTCCCCTCGTCGGGCCCGGAGCCCACGAGGACCAGCCGCACGGCGCTGCGGACGTGGCGCATGGCCTCCACGGCCAGGGACTGGCGCTTGATGGGCTCGAGGCGGCTCGGGAACAGCACGTAGTCGCCGGGGGGCGCCGCCTCGGCGGCGAGCAGCTGGTCGGTGAGGGGGGACCGGTGGTAGAGGACCTCGGCGGGCAGCCCGGTGCTCCGGGCCAGCCGCTCCCGGACGTTCCGCGAGTTGCTGAAGATCCGCTTGGCCTCCGACAGGGACACCCGGTCCGCCTGGCGGATGAGGTCCCGGACGGCCGCCCCGTCCTCGTGGCGGGAGAGGTCGGCGAACTGCGGGTGGTCCCACAGCTCGTAGGCGGACCGGTGCTGGTGGATGAGCCAGACGATCTTGCGCTCGTGGCGGACCAGGTACGCGGGGAAGCGGAGGGCGATGACGGCGTCGATCACCTCCCCGTTGGCCTCGGAGAGGTCCAGGCTCCGCCACAGGGCCATCTGGTGGACCAGCTCCACCGGCGGGTACCACTTCCACGGGATGGCGACGACCTCCGCCTGGTGGCCGGCGGCCCGGAGGGCCCCGGCCAGGGCCTCGGTGTGGGTCTCGGCGCCCCCTCGAACGAAGGGCACGTGGGGGTGACAGACGACGATACGCACCGCGACTAGTCCCCCCCGCCGGGCTCCGCCGCCCGGCGTGCGGCTCCCTCGCCCCCCTCCTCCGCTCCCAGACGGGTCCGCAGCCGCTCGACCTCGGCCTCGGTCTCCACCAGGCGGGCCGCCAGCACCGCCGTGAGCTCCGCCAGGTCCCCGATGAGGCGGTCGTAGCGGCGGGTGACGGGACGCAGCAGCCGGAACAGGCGCAGCTTCAGCTGCCGACGCCACGCCGACGGCGACGCCAGGTTCGGCTCGGCCCGGGGGAGCACCTGCCGCTCCTCGTCCCGCATGAGGGCGGTGAAGTCGCGGAGGGCCTCCCGGGCCTCGGCGGCGGTCGTCCGGCGGACCCGCACCGCCTCCTCGGCCCAGTACAGCTCGCGAGCGAGGGCCGCCCGGCCGCGGTCGGGGGGACTGGCCTCCATGCCGTCGCTGCCGACCGCTGCGTCGCCCGGGCCGGGCCGGCCGGCCGGCGCCTCCGTGGGGGGCTCCATGGGCCTGAGCCTAGCACCGGGCCACGGCCCACCCGCTACTCGGGGGGCGGCGAGGCCCAGATGGATCCCTCGCAGTCGGTGCGGAGCGGCAGCGGGTGGGGCGGCCTGGGGTCCTGGTCGAAGTCGAAGACCTGCGAGAGGTTGTTGGCCATCCGGTCCCGGCGGGTCAGCTGCCGCAGGCCCCAGTTGTCCTCGATGAAGCGCAGGACGCTCGAGAACTCGCCCTCCGTGTGGTCGATGAAGCCCCGCCTGGCGAAGGGGGAGATCACCAGGAGGGGCACCCGGATCCCGAAGCCGAAGGGGTCCACGGGCCGGGGCGGGACGTGGTCGTAGAAGCCTCCCCAGTCGTCCCAGGTGATGAAGATGGCGGTGTCCCGCCACATGGGGCTCCCCATGATGGCGTTCACCACCTTCGTGGTCCAGTTCTCCCCGTGGCAGAAGCTGTACTCGGGGTGCTCGGACAGCTCGAAGCGGGGGGTCACCCAGGTCACCGGGGGCAGGCGGTCGGCCCGGATGTCCCGGATGAGGTCGTCGACGGGGCGGATGTAGCGGTTCCACAGCTTCTCGTTCGTACGGTATCGGCGGACGGCGGCGTAGGCGGACCAGATGTACCCCTTCTGGGTGTTGGTGGCCGCGTAGTAGGCCCAGGGGATCCCCCGCTTGCGGAGCAGGTCGCCGACGGTCGGGAAGTCGAAGCAGGGCTTGACCCGGACCAGCCGCCCCTCGGGGTCCAGAACCTCGACGTAGCCGCCCTCGGCGATGTCGCAGCCCCAGGACTTGGCGAGACCCTGCCGGAGCATCTCCCGGAGGGACTCCGGCGGCTGCCACGGGTTGTCCAGGGCGCCGCCCGACTGGGCGGCGATGGTGAACAGGTGGTTGGGGAAGGAGGCTCCGGTGGCCGAGGCGAAGAACTTGTCGGCCAGCACGAACTCCTTCGCCCAGTGCCAGTAGTTGGGGATCTGGTCCTTGCGGAACTGGGTGTAGGCGTAGCGGTCGGCGTTCTCGGTCTGGTTGAACCCGTCCATCCTCCCGCCGTTGATCGCCGCCAGGGCGCAGGTGTAGCAGTGGGGGATGTCCCGGGCACGGCCCTCCTCGGCCCTGGTGAGGGGCCGGCGGACGCCCCGGTCCCAGCCGACGGTCACGCCGTTCGCCCCCGGGAAGCGGCCAAACAGGTGATCGAAGCTCCGGTTCTCCTTGATGATGAAGACCACGTGCTTGATGGGCCAGCGGGTCTCGTATTGCTCGGGCTCCACCTCGGGGGGGAGGGCGGTGACGGTCGGGTCTGTCTCCGGCGCCCTCGGGGCGGCCGGCGCCGGCCCGCGGGTGCACGCGCCGGCCACCACCGCGAAGAGCGCGAGGGCGGCGAGACCGCGCAGCGCGAGCGTGCGGGCGGCATGGCTCCACATGGGTCGGCGCCCGAGTCTACCGGCCCTGCCGTCACCCTGAGGCCAGAAGCTCGGCCAGGGCGTCCTCCAGGGGGGGCATGGGGGGCAGGCCGAGGGCGGGCGTGAAGGCGCTCACGAGGGCGGAGTTCTTCGGTCGGCGAGCCACGAGCCCCAGCTCGTCGGCCCGCTGCGCCCGTACCCGGCCGTCGAGGCCACCGAGGTCCCTGGCCCTGGCCAGGACGTCGAACCAGGTGGTCGCCTCGGGGCCGGCCACGTGATAGGTCCCCGGGCGGCCCGCGAGGAGCAGGGGCAGGATCCGCCGGGCCAGGTGGCGGACGAAGGTGGGCGACCCCACCCGGTCGGCGATGCCCCCCACCTCCTCGCCCGCGGCCATGCGGGCCAGGGCCCGGGACAGGTAGTCGCGGCCGCCCCCGAAGACGTAGCCCGTGCGGATGATGACGTGGTCGGGGGCGAGGGCCCGCACGAACCGTTCCCCCGCGAGCTTGCTCCTCCCGTAGGCGGACAGGGGCCGGGGCTCGTCCAGCTCGTCGTAGGGGGCGCCCTTCTCGCCGTCGAAGACGTAGTCGGTGGAGACGTGGACGAGCACCGCCCCCACGTGCCGGGCCGCCAGGGCCAGGCTCTGGGGGCCCAGGGCGTTGTCCCGGGCCGCCCGCGCGGGATCCCGCTCGCAGCCGTCCACGTCCGTGAAGGCGGCGAAGTTGAGGATGGCCTCTGGCCGCAGGGGAACGAGGGTGCCCATGACGGCGTGGTGGTCCCCCACGTCGAGCTCGTCGTGGGTGAAGGCGTGGACATCGTGGTGACCGGGAACCACGGCCAGGAAGGCCCGTCCCAGCCCCCCGCCGGCCCCGGTGACGGCGAGCCTCACCTCGACCCCCGGGGGCCCCGCCTCATCCCGCCCGCTCCCGCATCGTCCGGGCCCAGTCCAGGTGGTCGCGGTACCAGGCCACCGTCTCCGCCAGGCCCTCCTCGAAGGGGACGCGGGGCCGCCACCCCAGCCCGGCCAGGCGCTCCCACCGCACACCGTAGCGCACGTCGTGGCCGGGCCGGTCGGGGACGAAGGTGATGAGGGACTCCGGCGCGCCGGCCAGGCGGCAGACGCGCCGCGCCAGCTCGAGGTTGGGCACCTCCCGCCCGCCCCCCACGTTGTAGACGCCGCCCGGCTCGCCCCGCTCCATGACGACGACCAGGGCCCGGGCGAAGTCGGTCACGTGGAGCCACTCCCGGCGGTGAGAGCCATCCCCGTAGACCGGCACCGGCCGTCCTTCCAGGGCCGCCAGGGCGTAGGTGGGCAGCCCCTTCTCCGGGTGCTGCCGGGGACCGTAGGCGTTGGTGCCCCGCGCGACGGTCACCCGGGCGCCGTAGGTGACCCAGTAGGCGTGGCAGAGGAGGTCGGCCCCGGCCTTGCTGGCCGCGTAGGGGCTGCGGGGGCGCAGGGGGTCCTCCTCCGAGAAGGGCCCGTCCGTCCGCGACCCGTAGACCTCGTCGGTGGAGACGAACAGCAGCGGCCGGTCGGCCCGGCGACAGGCCTCCAGGACCACCTGGGTGCCGAGGACGTTCGCCACCACGAAGGGCCGGGGGTCCGCGATGCTCCGGTCGACGAAGGACTCGGCGGCGGCGTGGACCACGTGCTCGGCCTCCTCGACCAGGGGCGCCACGACCGCGGGGTCGGCCACGTCCCCCCGGACGAAGCGGAGCCGCGGGTCGCCCTCGTGCTGCGCCAGGTTCTCGCGGCTCCCCGCATAGGTGAGCTTGTCCAGCACCGTGACCCGCGTGCCCCGGTGGGCGAGGAGGAGGTCCACCAGGTGGGACCCGATGAAGCCGGCCCCGCCCGTGACGAGGACGTGGCGGCCGGGTCCCACGGCGCGTCCTTCCGGGGCGCCTTCGGGGTGGCTGGGTCGGTCGTCCATGGGTCGAGGCCGGGTGAGTCTACCCGGCAGCCGGGAGGGAGACAGCGGCCCGGTGGAGGGTGGCCGCCGTCCGGCGGGCCGCCTGCTCCCACGTGAAGCCGGCGGCTCGCCGCCAGCCCATCTCCCGCAGGCGCCCCCGGAGGCCCTCGTCCTCGAGCAACCGGGCCATGGCGGCCGCCAGCGCGTCGGGGTCGGCGGGATCCACGAGGAGGGCGGCGTCGCCCGCGACCTCCGGCAGCGACGAGACGTTGGAGGCGAGGACCGGGGTCCCCGCCGCCATGGCCTCCAGGACCGGCAGCCCGAAGCCCTCGTGCAGCGACGGATACACCAGGGCCGTGGCCCCGGCCAGGAGGGCCGCCCGCTCGCCGTCGTTCACGTACCCCGTGAAGACCACCCGCTCCCGGACCCCCGCCCGGAGCCGGTCCTGCTCCCCCGGGGCCCAGCGTACCGCCCCGCCCGCCAGGACCAGGGTCGCATCGGTCTGTAGGGCCCCGAATGCCCGGACCAGCCTCCCCAGGTTCTTGCGCGGCTCCAGGCCGCCCAGGAACAGGAGGTACCGCCCCCGGATGGCGAACCTGCGCCGGACGGCGTCCACCGCCTCCCCCGGCGGACGGAAGGCGTCGACGTCCACGCCGTGGGGGACGACGTCCACCCGGGCCGGGTCGACGGCGTGGTGGGCGACGAGGTCCCGCCGGACCGCGGCCGAGGGCACGATGACCCGGGCCGCCCGGGCGAGCCACGCCTCGAACCGGGCCCGCCACCGGGGCCCGATGTGGGGGGCGGTCTCCGGGTACCGCTCGTGGGCGAGGTCGTGGACCACCAGGACGACGCCGGGGCTCGCGGTGGCGGGTGGGAGGAAGTTGGTGGCGAGCAGGACGTCGAAGTCGACCAGCCACTCCAGGCGGGGCAGGCCCAGGCGGGAGGCCAGGGGCTCGAACAGACGTGCGGGAAAGGCCGTGCCGACCTCGCGGAAGTTGGGTGCCGTGACGTCCGCGAAGAAGCGGCGGGGACGGACCAGCCCGCGGGCGTGCAGGTACCAGGCCGTGTACCCGGCCTCCGGGTCCACCCGGGGCAGCTCGCGGATCAGGCGGTCCGCGTAACGGCCGACGCCGGTCCGCCGGGGGTCCAGGGCCGGCCGGGCGTCGACGACGACCCGCATGCCCTTCAGTCGACCTCCAGCCGGCTGCGGTCCCCCACCACGAGCCGGTGCATGCCCCGCCGGACCGAGCGGCGGATCTCGACGTTCCGCCCGACCAGGGAGTCGGCGAGACCCCGGACGTCGACGATGGAGCAGCCCTCCATGACGATGGTGTTCTCCACCCGGCTGCGGACGATGGTGCAGCCGGGTGCCACCGAGGTGTAGGGCCCGAGCTCCGAGTCCTCGATGAGGCTCCCGTCGCCGACGATGGCCGGCCCCCGGATGACCGAGCGGACCACCTTGGCCCCCCCCTCCACCACGACCCCGCCCTCCAGGCGCGACGCCGGGTCCACCTCCCCGTCGACCCGGGGCTGCTGCACCGCGAGCATCATGCGGTTGGCGTCCAGGAGGTCCTCGGGTCGCCCGGTGTCCTTCCACCAGCCGCCCACCATCTCCGCCCGCACCGTCCGACCGGTGTCGATCAGGTACTGGATGGCGTCGGTGATCTCGAGCTCCCCGCGCCAGGAGGGGCGGATGGCGGCCGCGGCCTCCAGGATCGTGGCGTCGAACAGGTAGACCCCCACGAGGGCCAGGTCCGAGAGGTGCTCCCTCGGCTTCTCCACCAGGCGGACGACCCGGTCCCCCTCGAGGACGGCCACGCCGAACCGCTCGGGCTCGGGGACCCGGGCCAGGAAGATCTGGGCGTTGGGGCGGTGCCGCTCGAACTCCTCCACGAACCGGGTGATCCCCCCCAGGAGCACGTTGTCCCCCAGGTACATGACGAAGGGCTCCTCGCCGACGAAGTCCCTGGCGGTGAGGACGGCGTGGGCGAGGCCCAGGGGGGCCTCCTGCCGGATGTAGGTCACCGACAGCCCCCAGGCCGACCCGTCGCCCACGGCCGCCCTGACCTCCTCGGCCGTGTGTCCCACCACGATGCCCACGTCGGTGATCCCGGCGTCCCGCACGTCCTCCAGGGCGTGGAACAGGACCGGCTTGTTCGCCACCGGGATGAGCTGCTTCGCGTTCGTGTGGGTGATGGGCCGCAGCCGGGATCCCTCGCCGCCGGAGAGGACGAGGGCGCGCATCATCCGCAGGGGGACGCCGGTGGCGGGCCGGGGCGGGTGGGCTCGTAGTCCGCCCCCAGGACCACCGCCACGTCCAGCCCCGGGAGGGCCCGCCGGGGAACCTCGACCGGCTCGAGGCCCGGGAGGAACCCCGCGGCGACGTCCGCCTCCTCCCTCGCGCCCCGGTGGAACAGGATGGCCGACCCCTCCACGGCCAGGCCGAGCTGGGAGGGGTCCAGCAGGCCGGGAGAGGTGTCGAAGCCGCCCCGGCCGAGGCGGGAGAGCACCCGCCGTGCCACCCCCGTGCCGCCGGCGTCCACCACCCCCACCCGGATGGTCGCCGGCGACGGCGGCGTGAGGACGAGGTCCCGGCCCAGCTCCCCGAGGGGCTTCCCTTCCCGGAGCCGGCGGAACAGCTCCCGGGCCTCCGGGGCCATCCGGACGATGCTGGTGTAGACGCCGTCGACGTAGATGTTCTCGGGCACCCCCGGGACCACCCGGAAGTCGGCGGCGCCCGCGCCCGCGCTCGACAGCCGCCGGGCCAGGGCGACCACGTCGAGCAGCTTGAGGCCGGTGTCCTTCACGAGGTTGCGGGCGACCGCCGGCACGAGCCGCGGCAGGTCCGCGATCCGGGCCGGCCGGAGCAGCTCGGAGATGACCGCGCGGAGGAACTGCTGCTGCCGCTGGATCCTGGAGAAGTCCGGGATGCAGTCGATGGGGACCCCGTCGGAGACCACGTGGCGGGCCCGCACGAAGGCCAGGGCCTCCGACCCGCCCAGCTGGTAGCAGCCGGCCCGGGGGATCGACAGGCCGGCCAGGGGGTCCTCCATGGGGCGGTCGACGCAGATGGGCACCCCGCCCAGCGCGTCCACCACCCCCTCGAAGCCCGCCAGGTTCACGTACAGGAAGTGGTTCACGGCGAGGCCGGTGAGCCGCTCCACGGTGCGGGCGACCAGGTCGGGGCCGCCCCCCCGCAGGCCCCCGGCGAAGGCCGTGTTGATCTTGCCCCACCCGTGGCCCGGGATCCGGACCCACAGGTCCCGGGGGAAGTGCAGGATCACGGCCCGCTCCCGCCGGGGGTCCACCTGCACCAGGATGATCGTGTCCGACCGGGCCTCGCCCCCGATGGCCTCGTCGGTGCCGAACCGCTGCTGCTCCTCCCTGGACAGGCCCGCCCGGGAGTCGCTGCCGAGGAGCAGGTAGGTGCAGGCCCGCCGCACGCAGGGGCCGCCGATGATGGGCTCCCCCGTCCGTTCGTCGATGGCCGACTCCACCTCGACGAACTGCCGCTCCGCCCAGAGGAAGACCCCGGCCCCCGCCCCGGCCCCGAGGGCCACCACCAGCGACAGGCCGGCCGACGCCACCAGGAGGGCCCGGCGGAGGCGTCCCCCGCCCCGCGTCCCCTCGTCCATCGCTCGAAGGGTACCGCCGGGCGAGGGCGGGCGGCGTTGGGGAACCCTTAACCCGCCCTTGTGCCGGGCCTCACCGGGGCCCGACTACCGTGCCACCGCCCGCGACGCGAGGAGGTGTGGAGGTGAGGTGGGGCCCGGCGGTGGCCCTGGCAGGCGGGGTGCCGGCGGCGGCCGTATCGGCCGCGGGGCCCGTGGGGAGCGCCCTCGGCCTGGCCCGCCCGGAGGCCCCGTCGTCGGACCGGAAGCCGAAGGCCGAGGTGGTCCGGCGCACCGCGGCGCGGCGGCTCGTGGCGGTCCCGGGCACCGAGGTGGTCCGGCGGACCGGCCGCGTGGTCCAGGCACCGGATCCGGCGCCCCTCCGCCACCTGTCCTGGGGCAGCCGGAGCTCGGCCGGCGCGGCCCCGGTCCGAAGGGGAGGTTCGTGAGGATCGCCGGCGTCGGACCGGCCGGCCTGCGGGCGACCTTCGCCGCCATGGGCAGCCGCGTGGAGGTCCTCCTCGGCGGTCCCCCCTCGACCCGAGCCCAGGGTGCCCTCGCTCGGATCCGTCGGCTCCTCCGCAGGGAGGAACGCCGCTTCTCCCGCCTCCGGCCGGACTCGGAGCTGTCGCGGGCCAACGCCCGGGCCGGGGAGTGGACGGAGGTCTCGGTCCCCTTCGCCGAGGTCGTCGCCCTGGCCCTGCGGGCCGCCGAGGAGACCGGCGGCCGGTTCGACCCCACCGTCCTGCGGGCCCTGGAGGCCCGGGGCCACGACCGGGACCCAGGCCGCCCGGTCCCCGTCGCCGGGGAACCCCGGCCCGTGCCGGCCGGCGGCCGCTGGCACGAGGTGGAGCTCCGCGGGCTCCTTCTGCGGCTCCCGCCCGGCGTCGGCCTGGACCTGGGGGGCATCGTCGAGGGGTGGGCCGCCGACCGAGCCGCCGAGGAGGCCCTCGCCGTGGGCCTGCCCTGGGCCGTGG
>CAYVCH010000079.1:0-10129 GCA_964449755.1 uncultured Actinomycetes bacterium | reverse complement strand
CATGGGCCCGTGCACCCCCCAGACCAGGGTCCGCTCGATGTCGGTGGTCCGGGAGGGGCCGGTGACGAGGACCGTCTGGGCCGCCGCGGCGGCCAGCCGGGGCAGCTCGGCGACGAGCTCCTCGAAGCCCGGGACGATCCTGTCCTCGGGCAGGATCGCCACGTGGAGGGGGGGCAGCAGGCTCGCCACCCGGGGGCTCTCGGGGCCCGTGGCCAGGAGGACCGAGCCCGTCGAGGCCACTCCCAGCTCGGCCCCGGTGATGCCGGCGTCGGCCCGGGCGGCCGCCTCCCGGGTCGGCTCCAGGGCGGCGCACCCGACCCGGGCCAGGCCTTCCAGGACCGCCGGACGGTGGGGGCCGAGGCCGGCGGCGACCACGGCCGTCCTCGCCCCCCCGAGGACCTCGGCCAGGGCCCCGGCGAGCTGCCCGGGCGGGACCCGACGGGCCTCCCCGCCGACCCGGCCCAGCTCCTCGGCGAAGCGGGCGAAGCCCCGACCGTCCCCCGAGGCGAAGGTGGGGGGGAGGGCCTCCGGGAGCGGGGGCGCTTCGACCCCGGCCAGGCCCTCCCGCACCCGGGCCAGGAACCGGCTAGCCTCCACGCCGGTCCCTCCAGCGTTCCCGGAAGCTCCGTCGGGCGACGGCGGGGAGGTCCCGGTCCCGGGTCCAGCGGGAGAGGGGGAAGGGGGCCCGGCGGATCCGGCCGTGCCGGGCCAGCGGGGCCTGGCCCAGGCGGAGGAGCCGTCCGACCAGCCGGTAGCCGCCCGGGCGGCTCCAGAGCCTCGCCCACCAGGCGAAGCCCCACCGCTCGGGGGCGCTCGCCCGCGCCGCGGCCACCTTCGCCCGGAGGCGGATCAGGTGCTCGTGGAGGGGGATGCGCACCGGGCAGACCTCGGTGCAGGCGGCGCAGAGGGACGAGGCGAAGGGCAGGTCGCCCCAGCGCTCGGTGCCCGCGAGCAGGGGGGTGAGGACGGCCCCGATGGGCCCCCCGTACACCGAGCCGTAGGCGTGGCCGCCGACGTGGCGGAAGACGGGGCAGACGTTCAGGCAGGCCCCGCACCGGATGCAGTGGAGGACGGAGCGGAACTCGGTGGCGAGCAGGGCCGAGCGCCCGTTGTCGAGGACCACGACGTGCAGCTCCTCGGGCCCGTCGGGGTCGGCGGCCCGGCGGGGGCCGGTCACCACCGAGTAGTAGGTGGAGACCCGCTGGCCGGTGGCGCTCCCGGTGAGCAGCGGCAGCATGACGGCCAGCTCGCGGAAGGACGGCAGCACCCGCTCCATGCCCATGAGGGCGATGTGGACCGGCGGGAGCGATGAGCACATCCGTCCGTTGCCCTCGTTGGTGACGACGGTGATGGAGCCCGTCTCCGCGATGGCGAAGTTCACCCCGGTGATGCCGGCGTCGGCGGCGAGGAAGCGGCGCCGGAGGTGCTCCCGGGCGAAGCGGGTGAGGCGCTCCGGCTCCTCCGGCAGCTCGGTGCCGTGGACGCGGTTGAACAGGTCCCGCACCTCGGTGCGGGACCGGTGGATGGCCGGGACGATGATGTGTACGGGGGGCTCCTGCGCGAGCTGCTGGATGTACTCGCCGAGGTCGGTCTCGACCACCTCCAGCCCGTCGGCCTCCAGGGCGTGGTTCAGCCCGATCTCCTCGGAGATCATGGACTTGCCCTTCACCACCAGGCGGGCACCCCGGCGGGCGAGGACGTCCCGGACGTAGGCCACGGCCTCGGCGGCGTCGGCGGCGAAGAACACCCGGGTCCCCGCCGCCCGGGCCCGCTCGGCGAAGCGCTCCAGGTAGGCCGCCAGGTTGGCCACGGTGTGGGCCCGGATGGCCTCCCCCGCGCGCCGGAGGGCCTCCAGGTCCACGCCCTCGAAGACGGCGTTGCGGAGCCCCACGCTCCGGTCCATGGCGGCGGCCAGGTTGCGGCCGATGGAGGGGCGGGCGAGGAGGGCGCCCGCGCGCTCCCGGAAGGTGGCGCCCGGGATCGCCGTCACCGCAGCCCCCGGGCCTCGGCGAGCAGCACCGCCAGGTGCACGGGACGCAAGGGCAGGCCGGTACGGGAGGCGCGGCCGGCCAGGTGCATGAGGCAGCCGACGTCGCCGGCGACGAGCAGCTCGGCGCCGGTCTCGGCGGCCTGGGCGAGCTTGTCGTCGGCCATGGCCGTGGCCATCTCGGGCAGCTTCACCGAGAAGGTGCCTCCGAAGCCGCAGCAGGCCTCGGCCCGGGCCATCTCGACCAGCTCCAGCCCCTCGATGCCGGCGAGGAGGGCCCGGCCCTGGCGGCCCAGGCCGAGCTCCCGCAGGCCGTGGCAGGCGTCGTGGTAGGTGGCCCGGGCCCGCAGGTGCCCCTCCAGCCGGTCCACGCCGAGGACGTCCACGAGGAACTCGGACAGCTCGTAGGTCCGGGCCGCCAGGTCCCGGGCCCGGGCCTCCTCCCGGGTCCCCCGGAACAGCTGGGGGAGGCCGACCCGGACCATGGCCGCGCACGAGCCCGAGGGGGCCACCACGGCCTCGGCTCCCTGGAGGGCCTCGAGGAGGCTCCGGGCCACCCGCCGGGCGGCCTCGGGGTGGCCCGAGTTGTGGGCGGGCTGGCCGCAGCAGGTCTGGCCCTCGGGGAACGCCACCTCGCAGCCGGCGTCCTCGAGGAGGGCCGCCGCGGCTTGCCCCACCTCCGGGTAGAGGAGGTCGACGAGGCAGGTGGCGAAGAGGGCGACGCGGCGGGCCGGCATCCCCTAGCGCTGCTCCCGCCGGGCGGGCCCCATCTCCCCGCCTCAGTGGTGGCCGTCGGGGGAGTAGGGCGCCCCCAGGACGAGGGGCTGGTCCATGCCGACCAGGGGGATGCCGGTGATGAGGGCGGTCTCCACGTTCAGGGCCCGCAGGTCCTCGGGCTCCAGGTCGTGGACGTCGGCCTTGCCGCAGGCCCGGGCCAGCATCTGGATCTCCATGGTCATGGTCCGGAGGAAGTTCACCACCCGCTCGGCGGCCTCCTCCACGGGCAGGCGCTTCACGAGCTCCTCGTCCTGGGTGGTGATCCCCACCGGGCAGCCACCGGTGTGGCAGTGGTGGCAGTAGCCCGCCCTCGTCCCCAGGCGCTCGTAGTCCTCCGGGTAGACGTCCCGGTTGCAGCCCAGGGCGATGAGGGCGGCGGTGCCGATGCCGACGCAGTCGGCCCCCAGGGCGATGGCCTTGGCGGCGTCCACCCCGCCCCTGATCCCGCCCTGGATGACGAGCTGGACCTCCCCGTAGCGGCCGATCTCCTCCAGGGCCCGGCGGGCCTCCACGACGGCGGCCATGGTGGGGATCCCCGTGTGGTCGAACAGGATCTCCGGGGAGGCGCCGCTCGCGCCCTCCATGCCGTCGATGACGATGACGTCGGCCCCGGCCTTGGAGGCGAGCTTCACGTCGTCCCGGACGCGGGAGGCGCCGATCTTGACGAACACCGGGACCTGCCCCTCCGTGGCCTCCCGCACCTCCTCGATCTTGATGACGAGGTCGTCGGCGCCGATGAAGTCGGGGTGCCGCACGGGCGAGCGCTGGTCCACGCCCACGGGCAGGGTCCGCATGGCGGCCACCTCGTCGGAGACCTTCATGCCGAGCAGGACGCCGCCGGTGCCCGGCTTGGCCCCCTGCCCGATGACGATCTCCACGGCCTCGGCCATGCGCATGTGCTCGGGGTTGTTGCCGTAGTGGCTGGGGCAGATCTGGTAGACGAGCTTCTTGGAGCTCTCCCGCTCCAGGGGGTGCATCCCGCCGTCACCGGTGGTCGTCGCCGTGCCCATGCGGGTGGCGGCCAGGCCCAGGGCCGCCTTGGCGTTGCGGGAGAGGGCCCCGAAGGACATGCCCACGATGAGGACGGGGATGTCCAGCTCCAGGGGGCGCGGGACGCGGGTCCCGAGCACCGTCCTCGTCTCGCACCGCTCCCGGTAGCCCTCCAGGGGCACCCGGGAGAGGGTGCAGGGGAGGAAGGTGAGCCCGTCGAAGTTGGGGACGGGGCGGTGGAGGGCCCCACCCGAGTACCGGTAGTAGCCGAGCTCCGACTTGACCTGGATGTCCTCGATGACCGCCCGGGTCCAGATGGGGCTCTCCCTCAGAACGCTTCCTTCCATAGCTCGTACTTCTCCTTCTCGAAGTGCCACAGCTCCCCCTTGGAGGTGACGTGCTTCCAGGGGCGGTCGGGGTCGTGGCCGAGGGGTGGGAGGAGGTCCCGGAGCATGGCCAGCTCGTCGTCGGTGGCCTCCCGGACGGTGGCGTCGTTGCCGAGGCTCGCGATGTCCCCGCCGACGAAGATGTTGCCGGTGTACATGGAGTCCCCCAGGGCGTCCCCGGCGTCACCTCCGATGACCAGGGTCCCCGCCTGCATCATGAACCCGGTCATGTAGCCGGCGCCACCCCCCACCACCACGGTGCCCCCCTTCAGGGCGATGGCCGCCCGGGCCCCCACGTCGCCGTCGACGACCACCAGGCCGCCCCGGATGGAGGCCCCCACCGAGGAGCCGGCGTTGCCGTGGACGTGGACCGAGCCCCGCATGAGGTCCGCCCCCACGGACCAGCCGGCGTTGCCCTCCACCACCACGTCGGGACCCATCCCCAGGGCGCCGACGAAGTAGCCCACGGTCCCCTCGAACACGATCGTGGCCTCGCCCTCCAGGGCCACGGCCAGGTTGTGCCGGCCCCCCGGGTCCCGCACGGTGATGTGGCGGGCCCCCCCGGCGATGGCCCGGCGCAGGTGCTGGTTGATCTCCCGGGTGGAGAGGTGCGCCCCGTCGATGACCAGGTCGGTGCCTACGCTGCCCACGTGAGCACCTCCCTGGCCCGCACCTCCCGGGTCCGCCCCCGCGTCTCGCCCAGGGCCGCCTGGATGGCGACCTCCTCGGAGGCCACCGCCACCACCTCGTCGTCGTCGTAGATCACCCCGGGCTTCGAGGCGAACTGGTCCCGGGCCACCCCGAACCCCTCCCGGGTGGAGATCAGGTAGGTGAAGGACCCGTCCAGCTCCCGCACGGAGGCCTGGACCGCCTCCTCCAGGGAGAAGCCTCGGCTCAACCGGTCGGCGATGTAGACGGCGATGAGCTCGGAGTCGTTGCCGGTGAGGAACCGGAACCCCCGCATCTCGTAGAGGCGGCGGAGCTTGTGGTAGTTGGTGATCTGGCCGTTGTGGACCACGGCGACGTCCTCGAAGGGCCGAGCCCAGAAGGGGTGCGCGTGCTCCACGTCCACCCGGCTCTCGGTGGCCATGCGGGTGTGGCCGATCCCGTGGTGGGCGGGGAACCCGGCCAGGCCGTAGGTGGCGGCGAGCAGGCTGGCCTTCATCTCGTGCTTCACCACCTCCAGGGACCGGCCGATGGAGAAGACCGCCACCCCGGCCTCGTCCAGCGCGTCGGCGACCTCGCCGGCGGTGGCCTCGGTCGCGACCTCGAGGCGCAGGTAGCCGGCCCGCTCGTCCACCGAGGTGACCGGCCAGCGGTCCTTCAGCACCTCCAGGGCCCGGGCCGCCGCGGACTCGTCCTCGGCGTACCAGGCCCGCACCACGTACCCGCCCTCCACGGGCGGCCCGTAGAGGGCGACCCCCGCTGAGTCCGGTCCTCGCCGGTTCAGGGCCTCGAGCATGGCAAGGAGGGCGTCGGCCGCCCGGGGGGGCTGCCCCCGGTCCTTCTGGAGGAAACCGGCGATGCCGCACATCGGGTTGGTTGCTCCTTTCCGGTTCGTGACGTGACGGGCACCGCCAACCTTACGGGGAGCCGGGGCCGCCGACTACGGCGGGGACGCCACATGCAGCGGGGGCTGCGGTGTGCATACCGCATAGGTCACCGTGCCTTCCCCCGGACCCGTGGTCGTGGTAGGGTGGGTGGCCGAGGGGTTGCGGATGGCACAGGCCAGGACCAGGCAGGAGACCCTCCACTCCTCCCCGGCCGAAGCGGCCCGGGCCCTCCGGGAGATGCTGCAGTCCATGCGGCCGGAGACCCAGGCGCTGTTCGCCATGATCGCGAGCCTGGCCTCCACCCTGAACCTGTCCAAGCTCCTCCGCTACGTGGTCAGGCTCTGTGCGGAGCTCACCGGGTGTCACGGTGTCCTGGTCTACCTGTGGGACGAGGACCGGGAGCGGCTCGTGGTGCGGGCGGCCGTCGAGGGCTACGAGCAGTGGGTGGGCCGGTTCTCCCTGGCCATGGGGGAGGGGCTGACGGGCTGGACGGCCCTCACCCGCCAGCCGGGCATCATCAAGGAGAACCCGCTGGAGGACCCCCGGTTCAAGTTCGTCCCCGAGCTGAACGACGACCGCTTCCAGTCCTACCTCACGATCCCCATCGTGGCCCCCGGGGACCGGCTCATCGGGGTCATCACGATGCACACCGAGGCCCCCCACGAGTTCAGCGACGACGACCTCACCCTCATGCACACCCTGTCGGCCCTCATCGCGGCCACGGTGGAGAACGCCCAGCTGTACGAGCGTCAGGCCCGTCAGGTCCAGGTCCTGCACTCCCTGGCCGAGGCCAGCCACGTGGTGGTCCAGACCTCTTCCCTGCGCCACATCCTGTACCGGCTGGCGGCCACCGCCGGGCCCCTCGTGGGGGCCGACTACTGCGCCGTCCTCACCCTGGACGACGAGGGGAAGCACCTCGGGGTGGAGTCCTTCTGGTCGGCGGTGCCCGACCTCGGCGGCAGCCCGCCGGCGGCGGTTCCCGCCGACGGCCCCTGGGCCCGGCTCCTGGGGGCCACTTCCCCCATCGTGCTCTCCCGGCGGGAGCACCGGGAGGCCTTCGCGGCCTTCGAGTCCCTGGCGCCCCACGCCCGGACGGTGCTGGTGGCCCCCATGCGGGTCTCCGAGCGGATCGTGGGGACCTTCGTGTGCTTCGCGGAGGCCGGGCGTCCCTTCGGGCAGGAGGACCGGGAGCTGCTCTCGATGGTGGCCTCCCAGGCCGCCCTGGCCGTCCAGAACGCCCGTCTCATCGAGGCCCTCACCGAGCGGAACGTGGTCCGGGACTTCTTCGAGGCCCTGGTCCTGGGCGACGACCACGACATCGGGCTGGAGGCCCGGGCCCACCGGCTGGGGGTGGACCTCGCCAGGCCCCACGTGGTCGTGGTCTTCGAGGTCACGGCCCACCCCAGCGAGTTCGACGGGGAGCGGATCTGGATCGGCCTCCGCCAGGAGCTGGCCGGGGGCTTCCCGGGGTCCCTGTTCACCTACCGGGACCACACGATGACGGCGCTGCTGCGGCTCTCCGATGCCACCAGCCTGGAGCGCCTCGCCGAGCGGCTGGTGGAGTCCAAGGCCGGGTACGAGCGCCCACCCGACCTCCGCATCTCGGCGGGGGTGTCCCGGGTGTGCCGCCGCCCCGAGGACTACCCGGACGCCTTCGAGCAGGCCCGCCAGGCCCTGCTCATGGGCCGGGCCGTCCGGGGGCCGGGGGCCGCCGTCACCTTCGACGAGCTGGGGGCCCAGTGGCACCTGTTCAGCGTGGCTCAGCAGCAGGTCCGCGACATCTACCAGGAGCGGCTGGAGCGGCTGCTCGAGCACGACCGCCGGAAGGGCACACAGCTGTTCCGGACCGTCGAGGTCTACCTGGAGTGCATGGGCAACGCGAAGATGGCCGCCGAGCGGCTGTTCGTCCACCGGAACACCCTGCGCCAGCGGTTCGAGAAGATCCGGCAGATCGCCGAGGTCGACCTGGCGGACACCGACCGCTGGTTCGACCTCATGATGGCCCTGCGCATCATCCGCCTCCGCGAGCTGGCCCGCTGAGGGGGGCGGGGGGTCCTCTCGTCCCCGGGCGGGCACACGTTAGGATCCTGGGCGCCCGCCCAGGGACGAGAGGAGGAGGACCATGCCGAAGGCACCGGACACCGTGGGTGAGGTGATGGTGCGCGACGTGGCCACCGTGGGGCCGGACGACCCCGTGGAAACGGCGGTCCGGGCCATGGCCCAGCGCAACATCGGGGGCGTGGTGGTGGTCGAGGGCGAGACCCCGGTGGGGGTCTTCACCGAGCGGGACCTGATCCGCCGCATCCTGGACGACCCCGGGCTGCTCTCCCGGCGGGTGCGGGAGGTGATGTCCTCGCCGCCGGTCACCACCGAGCCCGAGGCCGAGATGGTGGCGGCCTTCGACCTCATGAACGAGCGGGGGGTCCGTCGCCTCCCGGTCGTCCGGGCGGGTCGCCTGGTGGGGATCGTGGCGGAGCGGGACCTCCTGCGGTGGGTGAGCCAGGTGGCGGCCGAGTAGGGCCGCCGGGTCGTGCACCGTGCACACCGGCACGGCGGGCACAGTGGGCAGCCCCCGGCTAGACGGGGGGTCGGATCGTGCGTAGGGTCCCACCGGGCGTGGCGGACGAGCCCGCGGCCGGTTCCTGGGGCCAGGAGCCCCGCGTCGGAGAAGGAGGCGAACGGTGAGCGAGGTCGGGCAGATCCTCGATCAGTGGCGGGAGGCGGGCATCAGGTGGGTCCGGTTCGAGCTGCCGGACCTGCACGGCATCTCCCGGTCCAAGACCGTGCCCATCGAGCACGCCGCTGGCTTCGCCGAGCGGGGGCTCAACATGTACGGGGGCACCGTGGTGCTGGACACCCGCTCCGACGTGGTCCCGGGCACCCTCTACAACGAGGAGAAGATGTACGCGGACCAGCTCCTGCGTCCTGACCCGGCGACGGCGGCCGTCGTCCCCTGGGCGGACCGCACGGGCCGGTTCATCTGCGACACCACCTGGTACGACGGCACGCCCCTCGAGGCCGCCCCCCGCCAGGTCTTCCGGCGGGCCCTGGAGAAGTGCCACGCCATGGGCTTCGAGCCCGTGATCGGCTCGGAGTGGGAGTTCTACCTCCTCGACTGGGAGACCCGGGAGCCCCTGTTCCACGGCTACCAGATCTTCAACACGGTCCGCAACGACTACGTGCCCACCATCCGCCGGATCCTCGAGCTCATGCCGCAGATCGGCGTCTCCATCATCACGTCCAACTGCGAGTACGCCGGGTCCCAGTGGGAGATCAACTTCGCCCCGGGCCGGGGGATGGAGGGTCCCGACCGGGCCTTCACCTTCAAGAACGGGGTGAAGGAGATCGCCAAGCAGGACGGGCTCCTGGCGACCTTCATGTCGAAGCCCTTCATGGACTCGGCGGGCAGCGGCTGCCACACGCACGTGTCGCTCGCGAGCCTGGAAGACGGCACGAACCTCTTCGGGGACGACGAGGACCCCCTCGGCATCTCGAAGGTCGCCCGCCACTTCGTCGGCGGGGTGCTGAAGTACGCGAGGACCATCGACGCCCTCACGGTCCCCACGGTGAACTGCCACCGCCGCCGGCGGCGCCACACCTTCAGCCCCACCAACATCTCGTGGGGCCTGGAGGACCGCTCGGCCCTGGTCCGGGTGAAGGGGGGGACCCTCGCGTCGCGGCACATCGAGTACCGGGCGCCGAGCGGTCTGTCCAATCCCTACCTGGTGCAGGCGGCCCTCCTCCAGGCCGGCCTCAAGGGCATCGAGGACGAGGTGGACCCCGGTCCCACGTCGAAGCCGGGGCTGCCCGCCGAGGACGACCCCGACTTCGAGCCCCTCCCCGGGTCCATCCACGAGGCCCTGGAGGCCCTGGAGAGCGAGCCGGCGTCCAAGGAGTTCTTCAGCGAGGAGTTCGTCAGGGCCTACACCACCATGCGCCGGTACGAGCTGTCCCGGTTCAACGACTGGGTCACCGACTGGGAGCGCCAGGAGTACCTGGAGCTGTTCTGACGGATTGAGGGACCGGGGGTCGCCCGCGCCCCCGGGGGAGGGACGCAGTGCGGGACCGCAGCCTGGGCCTGCGGGCGGAGCTGGTGGCCGGGCTGGTCGGCGTCGGCGTGGTGGTGGGCCTGGGGTGGGGCGCGTTGCTGCCGGCGGTGGCCCTCGTCGCCCTGGTCCACTTCGGTCGCCGGCTCGGACGCCCCGGCGCCGGCCCGGGACACCCGGGGCTCCCGGTGGTGATGGTGGCCAGCGCGGCGGTGGTCCTGGGGGTGTGGGCCCTGGCGTCGACCCTCGGCCTGTTGTTCCCCGCCACGGCGGCCGGGGGGCAGGCGGGCCCCTCCGCCGCCCCGGGCGCTGGCCGGGGCGGGTGCACCCCCATCGCCGCGCGGGAGCCCCACTGCCCGGCCGGGGCCGCGGGAGGCGTGGGGGGCCCCT
>CAYVCH010000078.1:0-10158 GCA_964449755.1 uncultured Actinomycetes bacterium | reverse complement strand
CCACCCCGGCGTGGAGGTGGCCCACCCGGGGGGCGCCGAAGCTGTCGCTCACGGCGTTGGGCTCCCCCACCGGGCAGTACCTGAAGACCCCGTTCTGGGGCGGGGCGCCGCTGAACTGCTGGGCCAGCTGCTGCTGGTACTCCCGGGAGAGCTTGCGGGCCCGGCGGATGGCCTCGTCCTGGAGGGCTCGGATGCGGTCGAGCACCCGTTGCTGCTCGGCCAGCTTGGCGTCGAGGGCGGCCTGCTCCGCCTTCAGCTCCCCGAGGGCCTCCGCCTGCCTCGCCTGGAGCCGCTCCAGCTCGGCCTCGTCCGCCTCCAGGGACCGGCGGAGGTTCTCCACCGCCCCCGCCAGCTCGGCGTCCACCTCGGCCACCGCCCCCACGAACTCGATCCGGTCGGACAGGTCGGTGAGGGAGGACGCGCCGAGGAGGAACTCGATGCCGGAGGCTGGCCCCGCCATGTACGCCTCCCGGGCCCGGTCGTCGAGGCGCTGCCGCAGCCGCTCGTACCGCTCCCGGGCCGCCGCCAGCCGGTCCCGGACCCGGACGAGCTGCAGGGTGGTGTCCTGGAAGGCGGCCTTGGCCCGGTAGACCTGGTCGGCCAGCTCCCAGGCGTCGGCCTTGAGGGCCGCGAGCCTGGCCTCCTGGCTCCGGATCTCGCCCTTGAGCTGCGCCACCCTGGCCCTGGCCTCCTCCACCTCACGCTTCGTGACCGCCCCCGCCCCGGGGCCCAGGGCCGCCACGAGGCCCAGCACGAGGACGGCGCCGACCAGGCGGCGCGGGAGGTCCTCGCGGTGTCCGCGCCTCGCGCGCATGGAAGCTCTATGGCTACTCCACCACCGGGGGCATGACAACCGGCCCGGCCGCCCGGGCCGGCGCCAGCCGGACCAGCCTGCCCCGGACGGCGGGCCAGATCAACCATCTCTTCGGCCTTTCCGGCCCGGAACTTGGGCCCCGGCGGGCGGGCCTCAGGCGCCGGTCCGGTACTCGATGAGCTGCACCCGGTTGCCGTCGGGATCCCGGAGGGCCGCGAACCGCGCGAGGCCTGGGACCTCTCCGCTCCGCTCCTCGAACCGCACGCCCCGCTGCTCCAGCGCCCACACGGCCTCGTCCAGGTCGTCCACGGCGAAGACCACCGTCCCGCCCTCGGGCACGGGCCCCTCCGCCCGCCCGTGCAGGGCGAGGCGGGTGGGGCCCGCGTCCAGCTCGGCCCAGGCGTCGCCGTCCCTCCTGAGCAGGGCGAGGCCGAGGACGTCCCGGTAGAAGGCCACCGCGGCCTCCATGTCCCGGGTCCAGAAGTAGACGTGGTCGAGGCCGAGGACGCGCATGGCCCCGGGCGACCTGCTCCCCCTCGCCCCTGAGGTCCCCCTCACGGCCGCGGGGGCAGGGGGTCGCCGGCCACCATGGCGGCGAAGGAGATGCTCCGCAGGTCGGTGAGGAGCCGGTCCTGCACCTCGCGCCAGTACGGATGCACCCGGCAGGAGCTCACCCGGTCGCAGGCCGCCGGGACGAGGAGGCAGCGGTTCAGGGGCAGGAGGCCGTCCACGGCCGCCACCACGTCGAGGAGGCTCACGTCCCGGGGCTCACGGCGGAGGCTCACCCCGCCGCCCCGCCCGGGCCTGGTGGCGATGATCCCGGCCCGGTGCAGGGCCCGGGTCACCCGGGGGAGGCAGCCCGGGGGGATCCCCTGCCTGGCGGCGATGGCCCGGCGCGTCCCGCGCCCGTGCACCGCCAGATCGAAGACCATCCTGACCGCGTAGTCGGCGTCCCTGGAGATCATCCCGCCTCCAGCATCTTCGACCACGCCGAGCCCCGCGACAACGGGCCGGGGGCCGGTCTCCAGGGAGGGAGGCGGCGACGCGGGAGCCGCTATCCCCCCCGTCCCAGGATCCGGGCCTTCTGGGCCCGGAACTCCTCCTCGGTGAGGACGCCTCGGTCCCGGAGGTCCGCCAGGCGCTCCAGCTCCGTGGCCACCGAGGGGGCCGGCGGGGCGCCGCGGGCCATCCGCTGCTGGTTCAACTCCCCCTGGTGGTAGATGGTCTTCTGGACGTGCTCGGGGTCCCGGACGTCGGAGAACACCTGGCGCCCGTGCTCCCCTGCCGACTCCAGGACGAGGTCGCCGGCCCCGATGAGCCGCTCGAAGATCCCCTGACGGAAGCGGACGTCGTTGATGGCTTCGAGGGGGATCTCCATGGAGGACTTCGCGACCAGGCCCTCCCGGTGGATGACCCGGTCGGAGGTCACGACGAAGTGGGAGGTGGCCCACCGGACGGCCCGCCGGACGGGGTAGGCGAGGAGGACGGCCGCGCCGGCCACCACGAGGGCCCAGAACAGCGGGGCGTGCAGGGTCCCGGTGGGCACCCGGGGCAGGAGAACCGCCCACGCCGCCACGACGAGGAGGGTCACGACCCCCGGGCCGACCAGGGCGATCCAGTGGGGCCGGAGGTCCAGGACGAGCTCCTCGCCTTCGATCAGCAGCCTGCGGGGGAAGCCCACCGGCCGTGACGGTAGCGCGGGCGGCGGCGTCGGGCAACCATCACGGCTCGAGGTGGGCGACCTCGCCGAAGGCGACCACCCGTCGCTCCCCCTCCACCTCCAGCACCAGCCCTCCAGCCTCGTCCAGGTCGATGGCGCGCCCCTCCACGGTGCGGCCCTCCACGGTCGTGGCCCGGACCCGCCGGCCGAGGGTGGCCGAGACCTTCCGGTGGGCGGCGAGCACCGCCGCCGGGAAGCCCGGGTCGGCCGGCGCGTAGCGGGCCCGGAAGCTCCGGAGGAAGGCGCCGAGCAGCTCCTCGGCGTCCACGTCGCCCACGGTGGCCACGGCTGGCCCCCCGGGCACCTCCGGCGCCACCTCGCCCAGGTTGATGCCGACGCCGAGGACCACGTGGCGCAGGCGCCCCCCCTCCAGCCTCGATTCCGCGAGGAGGCCCCCGACCTTCGCCTCCCCGACCACGAGGTCGTTGGGCCACCTGCACCGGCAGACGGGGCCCCCCGCCTGCCGGCAGGCCTCGGCGGCGGCGACGCCCCCGAGGAGGGGGATGAGCCCCGCCGCCGCCGGCGCCAACCCCACCGGGCGGAGCACCACCGAGAACAGCAGGGCCGCACCGGGGCGGTCCACCCATCGGCGCCCCAGCCTGCCCCGGCCCGAGGTCTGGTGGCCGGCGGCCACCAGGGTCCACTCCGGCGCCCCCGCCTCGGCCATGGCCAGGGCGGTATCGTTGGTGGAGCCGGTGACCTCGTCGAAGCGGACGGGTGCGGAGCAGCCCGCCCCGGCCAGGGCCCGGCGGAGGGCATCCTCGGACAGCACGGCAGGTTGACTCCCCTTCGGGGGGTACCGGATTATCGCGGGCCGGAGCACATCGTGGCCAAGCCTCGGATCCTGATCGCCAACCGCGGCGAGATCGCCTGCCGCATCATTCGCACCTGCCGCGAGCTGGGCCTGCCCGCCGTGGCCGTCTACTCCGACGCCGACCGGGAGTCCCTGCACGTGGAGATGGCCGACGCCGCCTACCGGCTCGGTCCCTCCCCGCCCTCCGACTCCTACCTCTCCATCGGGGCCATCCTGGAGGCGGCCCGCAGGGCCCGGGCCACCCTCGTCCACCCCGGATACGGCTTCCTGGCCGAGAGCCCCCACTTCGCCCGGGCCGTGACCGAAGCCGGCCTCACCTTCGTCGGGCCCTCCCCGGAGGCCATCGAGACCATGGGCGACAAGGCCGCCGCCCGGCGCCTGGCCGACCGGGCGGGCGTCCCCGTCATCCCCGGCACCCGGCACGCCGTTGGGGTCCCCGAGGCCCGCCGACAGGCCGAGCGCCTCGGGTACCCCCTGGTGGTGAAGGCCGCCTTCGGGGGCGGCGGACGAGGGATGCACGTGGTGCGCTCGCCCGCCCACCTGGAGCAGGCCCTCCGGCGGGCCACCCGGGAGGCCCGGGCCTACTTCGGGCGGCCCGAGGTGTTCCTGGAGCGGTACGTTGAGCGGGCCCACCACGTGGAGGCCCAGGTCTTCGGCGACCGCCACGGGAACCTGCTGTTCCTGGGGGAGCGGGACTGCTCGGTGCAGCGCCGGTACCAGAAGCTCGTCGAGGAGACCCCCTCGCCGGTGGTGGACGGCGAGCTCCGCACCCGCCTCGGCGAGGCCGCCCTGACCCTGGCCCGCGCCTGCCGCTACGAGGGGGCCGGGACCGTCGAGTGCGTCGTGGACGAGGACGGCTCCTTCTTCTTCCTGGAGATGAACACCCGCCTCCAGGTGGAGCACACGGTCACCGAGATGGTGACCGGCCTGGACCTGGTGGCCCTCCAGATCCTCGTCGCCCTGGGCGAGCCCCTTCGGGTGGACCCCGACCCCCGGGGCCACGCCATCCAGTGCCGGATCAACGCCGAGGACCCCGGCCGGAACTTCCTCCCCGGCCCGGGCCGCATCACCGCCTACCGGGAGCCCTCCGGCCCCTTCGTGCGGGTGGACTCCGGGGTGCGGGAGGGCAAGGAGGTCCCGGGCGAGTACGACTCGCTGTTCGCCAAGGTGGTGGTGGCCGGCGAGGACCGGGAGCGAGCCCGGCGGCGGATGCTCCGGGCCCTGGACGAGTTCGTCGTCGAGGGCGTGCCCACCACCATCCCGCTGCACCGCTTCGTCCTGGAGGCCCCGGAGTTCCGCCGGGGGGTCCACACCACGACCTGGCTGGAGCGGGCCCTCCACGGCGCGCGCCTGCCGCCCCAGGCCGACCTCCACCAGCCGGGCCCCTTCGCCGAGCGGGGGCCCCGGCCCGCCGACATCCTGGTGGAGGTGGACGGGCGGCGGGTCCCGGTGCGGATCTTCGACGAGCGGCGGGACGTGGCGCCCCGTCCCCCCGCCCTGCGAGAGGCGGCCCACGGCGCCCACGTCCACGGCGTCATCGCCGCCCCCATGCAGGGGACGGTCCTCAAGGTCCTCGTGGAGAAGGGCCAGGAGATCGAGGCCGGCGACGTCATCTGCATCCTGGAGGCCATGAAGATGGAGAACCATGTCGCCTCCCCCAGGGACGGCGTCGTCACCGAGCTCCCCATCCGGGCCGGCCAGGTCGTGCAGACCGGCCAGACCCTGGCCGTCATCGACTAGTCCGGTCCGTCCCGTTGCGCTGCGGCGGTCCCGCAGGACCGGGAGCGGCCGCGGGGTGGGTCGGGGACTGGCGGACCGAGGGAGGGTCAGGCGCCGGGCCGGCCCCAGGCCTCGCGGCCGGTGACCCGGAACCCCGCTCCCTCGATGCCGTAGGCCCGGTTCACCGAGATCAGCAGGGCCGTCAGGGGCTCGATGACCCTGGCCATGGACAGCGGCCCGGCGTCCACCCAGCGGAGGTTCGGGATCTCCTCGATGAGCCCGCCCACCGCCGCCTTTGCCTCGGCGTCGGCCCCGCAGACGAACACGTCGGAGTCGATGGGGCGCTCCAGGTCCTGGAGGGCCTCGGCGGCGATGGTGTGGAGGGCCGCCACGAGCCTTACGTCCTTGCCCAGAAGCGCCCGGGCCTGCTCGGCGGCGGAGCCCTCCCAGGGCCGCACCACCTGCCAGGCTGGCCGCCCCACGGCGGTGGCCAGGGGGCTCGTGGCGTCGGCCACGATGCGCCCGGCCGGGATGTGGGGGGCGATGGCCCGGTAGATGTCGGCCTGCCCCGCGTAGGGGACGGTGACGAACACCACCTCGGAGGCGGCGGCGGCCTTCTCGTTGGAGGTGCCCTCGACGATGCCACCGCCCAGGACCTGCCGCGCCTTCTCCGCCAAGCCCGCGCCCTTCTCCTCCGAACGGGAGCCGATGACCACGTGGTGGCCGGCCCGGGCCAGCCGGAGGACGAGGCCGAAGCCCTCCGCGCCGGTGCCGCCGATGACCGCGACGTCCACGGCCGCCAAGCTTATCGGGCGCGGGGCGCGGCAGCCGGCCCTCAAGGCCCGGGGGCTCCGGGCCGGTCGACCCCTCAGCGGGCCGGCCGGTACTCGCCGAAGGCCCGGCGCAGGACGTCGGAGACCTCGCCCAGGGTGGCCCGGGCCCGCAGGGCCTCCCTCATCGGGTAGAGCACGTTCTCCGTGCCCCGGGCGGCGGCCTCCAGCTCCCGCAGGGCTCGGTCCACGGCGGCCCCGTCCCGCCGGGCCCGGAGCTCCCGCACCCGCTCGACCTGGCGGCGGACCTCCTCCTCGTCGATGCGCTGGATCTCCAGGGGCTCCTCGTCCTCCTCGGCGAAGCGGTTGACGCCCACCAGGACCCGCTCTCCCGACTCGATCCCCTGCTGGATGCGGAAGGCCGCCTCGTGGATCTCGTCCTGGTAGAAGCCGGCCTCGATGGCGGCCACCGCCCCCCCCATCCCGTCCACCTTGTCCAGGTAGGCCCAGGCCCGCTCCTCGATCTCGCTCGTGAGCCGCTCCACGTAGTACGACCCCCCCAGGGGGTCCGCCGTGTCGGCCACCCCCGACTCGTGGGCGATCACCTGTTGGGTGCGCAGGGCGATCCTGGCCGCCCTCTCGGTGGGGAGGGCCAGGGCCTCGTCGTAGGAGTTCGTGTGGAGGGACTGGGTCCCGCCGAGCACCGCCGCCAGGGCCTCCAGCGTGGTGCGGACGATGTTGTTCTCGGGCTGCTGGGCGGTGAGGGTCGCCCCGCCGGTCTGGGTGTGGAAGCGCAGCATCATGGAGCGGGGATCCGTCGCCCCAAACCGGTCGGCCATGATCCGCGCCCACATCCGTCGGGCGGCGCGGAACTTCGCCACCTCCTCGAAGAAGTTCATGTGGCAGGCGAAGAAGAAGGACAGGCGGGGGGCGAAGTCGTCGACGGCGAGGCCGGCCTCGACGGCGGCCCGGACATAGGCGATGGCGTTGGCCAGGGTGAAGGCGACCTCCTGGACCGCCGTGCAGCCGGCCTCCCGCATGTGGTAGCCGGAGACGGAGATCGTGTTCCACCGCGGCAGCCGCTCCCGGCAGTAGGCGAACAGGTCGGTGACCAGGCGCATGGACGGCCGGGGCGGGTAAATGTAGGTCCCCCGGGCCGCGTACTCCTTCAGGATGTCGTTCTGGACCGTGCCCCGGAGCCGCTCCGGGGGGATCCCCCGCTCCTCGGCCACCAGCTCGTAGAGGAGCAGCAGGACGGGGGCGGTGGCATTGATGGTCATGGAGGTGGAGACCCGGTCCAGGGGGATTCCCTGGAACAGCCGCCGCATGTCCTCGACGGAGTCGATGGCCACCCCGGTCCTGCCCACCTCCCCCTCGGCCCGGGGATGGTCGGAGTCGTACCCCATCTGGGTGGGCAGGTCGAAGGCGACCGAGAGCCCCGTCTGCCCGTGGTCCAGGAGGTAGCGGAAGCGGCGGTTCGTCTCCTCGGCCGTGGCCATCCCCGCGTACTGGCGCATGGTCCAGAGCCTGCCCCGGTACATCGTGGGGTGGATGCCGCGGGTGAAGGGGGGCTCACCGGGCCGGCCCAGGTCCCGGTCCGGATCCAGCCCCTCGATGTCCTCGGGACCGTAGACGGGCTGGACCTCGATGCCCGAGTCGGTGAGCCTGCGCTCCCCCACGAGGTACAGCCTAGCCGGACGGCGCCGCCCCCGCCGGGGCCGCCGTGGCCTCGGCAGCCTCCAGCAGGATCCCCGCCTTCCGCAGCGCTCGCCGGACGTCCTCCAGGGCCTCCGGTGAGGGGGCCCACACGGTGTGCAGGTGAACCCCGCCGGTGAGGGCCGACAGCAGCTGGGCCTTGCCCCGGTCCAGCGCCTCCAGGAACCGGTCCACGTCCTCCCGGGTGGAGAGCATGAGGTTGCCCCGCATCTCCCCGTAGAGGGGGTGCTCCACGATCACGTCCACCACGGTGATGCCGCGGTCCACGAAGGCGTACAGCTCGAGGGGCGTCCGGGCCCGGTCGTGGCGGACGGCGAGGACGGCCCGCTCGCCGGGCGGCTCCCCCTCGACCACCAGGTAGCCGCGGGGCGTCCCGATCACCGGCACCCCCTCGGCCCGGAGCAGGGCCACGTCGTGGACGATGACCTGCCGGCTCACCCGGAGGGCCGCCGCCAGCTCGGCGCCCCGGACGGGCCCGCCGGCTCGCCGGAGGAGGGCCAGGATCTGCCGCCGCCGGTCCTCGGGCGCCGTCACGGCGCTATGCTACCGCTGTCTTGTCAGCTGCCAAGAACGCCCTCGCCGGCCTGGACGCCGCAGACCTGGCGGCCCTGGTACGGGCCGCCCTGGCCGAGGACGCCCCCGAGGGCGATCGCACGAGCGAGCTGGTGGTGCCCCCCGGAGCCGCGTGCACCGCGGAGCTGCGGGCCCGCGCCGCGGGGGTCGTCGCCGGCACCGGCGTGGCCGGGGCGGTCTTCCAGACGGTGGCGGAGCAGGACGGGGCGGAGGTGGACGTGGACTGGCGGGTCCGGGACGGCGACCCGGTCCGGGCCGGCGACCTCCTGGCCGTGGTCCGGGGGCCCGCCCGCAGCCTCTTCCGGGCCGAGCGGGTGGCCATCAACTTCCTGGCCCACCTCTCGGGGGTGGCCACCCTGACCCGGGCCTTCGTGGACCGGGCGGCCCCGGCCCGCGTGCTCTGTACCCGGAAGACGACCCCCGGCCTCCGGGCCCTGGAGCGGGGGGCGGTGCTCGCGGGGGGCGGCCACCTGCACCGGGCCTCGCTGTCCGAGGCGGTGCTCGTCAAGGACAACCACGTCCGGCTGGCCGGGTCCGTGGGGGAGGCCGTCCGGCGGGCCCGCCGGGGCGGGGCCCCGGTGGAGGTCGAGGTGGAGACCCTCGAGGAGCTGGAGGAGGCCCTGGCGGCCGGGGCCGAGCGGGTCCTCCTCGACAACCCGACCCCGGACCTGGTCCGGGCCGCCGTGGCCCGGGTCGACCCCGAGCGCCTGGAGGTCTCGGGCGGGGTGACGCTGGAGACCGTGGGTGCCCTGGTCCGGGCGGGGGCGCGGCTGGTCTCGGTGGGCCGCCTCACCCACTCGGCGCCGGCCCTGGACGTCTCCCTGGAGGTGGTGGATGCGGACGGCTGAGGCACGCGCGGCCCGGGAGCCACGGGACTTCGAGGCCTGGGCCCGGGAGGTCCGGGGCCTGGCCCGCGAGCGGGAGGCGGTGATCCTCGCCCACAACTACCAGGTGCCCTGGATCCAGGAGGTGGCCGACTTCGTCGGCGACTCCCTGCAGCTCTCCCGCCAGGCGGCCGAGACCGACGCCCAGGTCATCGTCTTCTGCGGGGTCCACTTCATGGCCGAGACGGCGAAGATCCTCTCCCCCGACAAGACCGTCCTCCTGCCCGACCTGGAGGCCGGCTGCTCCCTGGCCGCCTCCATCACCGCCGAGCAGCTCCGGGCCTGGAAGGCCGAGCACCCCGGGGCCGTGGTGGTGGCCTACGTGAACACCTCGGCCGAGGTGAAGGCGGAGTCCGACATCTGCTGCACCTCCTCGAACGCCGCCGAGGTGATCCGCTCCATCCCCGAGGACCGGGAGGTGCTGTTCCTCCCCGACGTCTTCCTCGGGGCCCACGTCGAGCGGGTCACCGGTCGCAAGCTCCACCTGTGGATGGGCGAGTGCCACGTCCACGCCGGCATCGACCCGGAGCGGCTACGGGAGCGGGCCGCCGCCGACCCCGAGGCCGAGCTCCTCATCCACCCCGAGTGCGGCTGTACCACCACCGCCCTGTGGCTGCTCTCCGAGGGGCTCCTGCCGGCCGAACGGACGAAGGTCCTGTCCACGGGCGGCATGGTGCGGCAGGCCCGCTGCTCCTCCGCCCGGCGGTTCCTGGTGGCCACCGAGACCGGCATCCTCCACCAGCTCCGCAAGGCCAACCCGGACAAGGTGTTCCTCCCCGTGGACGAGCGGGCCGAGTGCCGGTACATGAAGATGATCACCCCGGCCAAGCTGCTGCGGAGCCTCCGGGAGGGCGTCTTCGAGGTCACGGTGCCCGAGGAGGTCCGGGCCCGGGCCGAGCGCGCGGTGCGTCGGATGGTGGAGCTCGAGCCCACCGGGCCCGGGCTGCCCGTGGCCGTCGGAGAGTAGGCGTGCGCACCGTCGTCGTCGGCGCCGGGGCGGCCGGCCTGTGGTGCGCGCTGAACGCCGCCCGCCGGGGCCCCGTGGACCTGGTGGCGCCCCCGGACCTGGAGGAGGCCGCCACCGCCTGGGCCCAGGGCGGCATCGCCGCCGCCACCGGGCCCGACGACTCGCCCGCCCTCCACGCCGC
>CAYVCH010000077.1:0-10330 GCA_964449755.1 uncultured Actinomycetes bacterium | reverse complement strand
CCGGGCAGCGCGGGTGGAACCGACAGCCGGGGGGGACCCGGCTGGGGTCGGGGGGCTCGCCGGCGAGGATGGGTCGCTCGATGCCCCCCGCCTCGGGGACCACGTCGAGCAGGGCCCGGGTGTAGGGGTGGAGGGGCCGGGTGAGGACCTGCTCGGCGGGGCCCACCTCCACGATGCGGCCCAGGTACATCACGGCCACCCGGTCGGCGACGGTCCAGGCCAGGCCCAGGTCGTGGGTGACGACGAGCATCGAGATGCCGAGCTCGTCCCGGAGCTGGAGCAGCAAGCGGAGGATCTCCCCCCGGACCGAGGCGTCGAGGCTGGAGACGGGCTCGTCGGCGACGATGAGCTCCGGGTCGAGCACCAGGGCGCCCGCGATCACCACCCGCTGGCGCTGGCCCCCGGACAGCTCGTGGGGGTAGAGGAGGAAGAACCGTTCGGGGGGGCGCAGCCCGGCCCGGGCCAGCGCCCGGGCCACCAGCTCCTCCTCGGTCTCGCCCTCGGGCCCCCGCTGGATGCGGTGGATCCTGAGGCCCTCGGCCACCGACTCGTAGACGGTCTGGCGGGGGTTCAGGGCGGCGGCCGGGTCCTGGAAGACCATCTGGACGCGGCGGCGGTAGGCGCGCAGGCGCCGGCGGCCGAGGCGCCTTCCCTCGAAGCGGATCTCCCCGGCCTCGGGGGTGACGAGGCCCAGGATGGCGCGGGCGACGGTGGTCTTCCCGCATCCCGACTCGCCGGCCAGGGCCAGGATCTCGCCCCGGTGGAGGGTGAGGTCCACGCCGTCCACGGCCCGGGCCACGACGGGCTTGCGGCCGAGGAGCGCGCCGAACACGCCGACGCCGCCGGAGAAGCTGACGCGCAGGCCCCGGATCTCGAGCACGGGCTCCCCCGTCCCGGCCCGGTCGGGGTCGACCGGGTTCGCGTCCCGGGGACTCACGTCGGGACCGTCCCGGTCGGCTTCAGGGTTCCCGCCACGAGCAGGCAGGCCGCCCGCCGGCCCTCACCGACCGGCAGGAGGCGCGGCTCGAGCCGAGCGCAGTCCTCGACGGCCAGCGGGCAGCGGGGGTGGAAGCTGCAGCCCGGTGGGACCGCCTGGGGGTCGGGCGGGTCGCCGCCGAGGCCCGAGGGCCGCCGCCGGAACCGGCTGTCCCCGACGGTGGGGAAGGCCGCGGCCAGGGCCCTCGCGTAGGGGTGGCGGGGGTCCTCGAAGACCCGCTGCCCTGGCCCCTCCTCCACGATCCTGCCCGCGTACATGATGGCCAGGCGGTCGGCCACCTCGACCAGGACCGACAGGTCGTGGGTGATGAAGAGCATGGCCAGGCCCAGGTCTCGCTGGAGGTCCTTGAGCAGCCGCAGCACCTGGGCCTGGACCATGACGTCCAGGGCCGTCGTCGGCTCGTCGGCGATGACGAGACTCGGGTCGCAGGCCAGGGCCATGGCGATCATCACCCGCTGCCGCTGGCCGCCGGACAGCTCGTGGGGGTAGTCCCGGATGCGCCGGGCAGGGAGCCCCACCTGCTCCATCAGCTCGCCCACCCGAACCAGCGCCTCTCGCTCCCCCGTGGAACGGTGGGTGAGGATGGCCTCGGCGATCTGGTCGCCGACCCTCTGGACCGGGTTCAGGGCGTGCATGGCGCCCTGGAAGACGATGGAGGCCCCCACCCAGCGGACGGCCCGGAGACGCCCCGGCCGCATGGCGAGCACGTCCTCCCCCTCCAGCAGGATCTGGCCCGTGATCTCCGTGCCCGGGGGCAGGAGCCGGAGGATGGCCCCGGCGATGGTGGACTTCCCGCAGCCCGACTCGCCGGCCAGGCCGAGGACCTCGCCCCGCTTCACCTCCAGGTCGACGCCCCGCACGGCCGGGACGTCCCCCGCCTGCGTGCGGTAGGTGACGCGCAGGTCCCGGACGGACAGGACGCTCACCGCCGCCGCAGCCTCGGGTTCAGGATCTCGTCCAGGGCGTAGCCGCACATCGTGAAGGCCAGGGTGACCAGGACGATGGCCACCCCCGGCGGGATCAGCCACCACCAGTAGCCGGCCGTGAGGGCCCCGGCCGTGAAGGACTCCTCGATGATGGTGCCCCAGGAGACGCTGTTCGGGTCGCCGAGGCCGAGGAGGGAGAGGGTCGTCTCCGACAGGATCGACAGGGCCACCGTCAGCACGGTGTTGGCGAAGATCACCGGGAACACGTTGGGCAGGATGTGGCGGGTGACCAGGTGCCAGTGGCCGGCCCCCAGGGCCCTGGCCCGCTCCACGTAGGGGCGCTCCTTGACCGTCAGGGTCTGGGCCCGGACCAGCCGGGCCGTGCCGGCCCAGGAGGTGATGCCGATGACCAGGATGATGTTGAACAGGGTGGGCCCGAGGATGGAAGCGAGGACGATGGCCAGGGCGATCCACGGGATGACCAGGAACCAGTTGGTGAGGGCGTTCAGCAGGATGTCCAGGCGCCCGCCGAAGTAACCGCCGGCGATCCCCACCGCCGCGCCGATGAGCATCGTGACGGCCGTGGCGGCGAAGCCCACGACCAGGGAGATCCGCGAGCCGTAGGCGAGCAGGGACAGGACCGGCCGGCCGAAGTTGTCGGTGCCGAGGGGGAACTCGCCGCTGGGCGGCTGGAAGGGGAGGCCGGTGGCCCTGGCCGGGTCCAGGTCGGCGGCGTCCACGAAGAGGGGAGCCAGGATGGCGACGGCCACGAAGGCCACCATCATCCCCAGGCCCCACATGCCCATCGTGCTCCGGCGGTAGGTCCTCCAGAACCGGGCCAGGGCCCGCCGCCGCCGGGCCCAGACGACCGCTCGGGGGCTGGTGGGGGCTGGCCCGACGGGTGTGGTGGGGCCCTCCCGGGGCCCCTCGATGGCCGGCTCCGGCGGCCTGAGTTGCATCCCCTCACGCCTCCCGGATCCTGGGGTCGATGTAGCCGTAGAGGATGTCGGCGAGGAGGTTGAAGAAGATGACCGCCGCGCTGAAGATCAGGAAGACCCCCTGGATGATCGGGTAGTCGAGCTCGTTGATGGCCTGGTAGGTGAGCTGCCCGAGGCCGGGCCAGGAGTAGACGGCCTCGATGATGACGGAGCCCCCCAGCACGAACCCGAAGCTGTAGAAGACCAGGGTGAAGGTGGGCAGGAGCGCGTTGGGGACCGCGTGGCGCCGGCGGACCAGGGTGTCGGGGACCCCCTTGGCCCGGGCCGTCAGGATGAAGTCCTCTCCCATGACCTCGAGCAGCGAGGACCGCATGATGATGGCGTACTCACCGATGTAGCCGAGGGTGAGGGTGAGGACCGGGAGGGTGAGGTGGTTCAGGACGTCCACGACGTGGGCGAGCCCGGCGAGGGGCGCCGGCGACGCGTACTGGCCGGCGGGGAACCAGCCCAGCACCCCGGCGAAGAGGATCAGGAGGATCATCCCCAGCCACCCCTCGGGCATCGAGTACAGGACCAGGGAGCCCATCAGGGTGGTGGTGTCGAACACGCTGCCCCGGCGCCAGCCCCCCTTGATGCCGACGAGGAGGCCGAGGACCGTGGACAGGAGCGTCGCGAGGCCCACGAGGAGCACCGTCGGCCACAGCCGATCGCCGATCAGGTCGATGACGGGGATCCCCGACCGGAGCGAGATGCCCAGGTTGCCCGTCAGCGTCTCCCGCAGGTAGATGACGAACTGCTCCGGCAGGGGCCGGTCCAGCCCCAGCACGTGGATCTGCTCCGCGACGTCTGCCCGGCTGAGGTGCTGGCTGCGGGCCAGGAGCAGGATGGGGTCCCCGGGCATCACCCGGAACAGGTAGAAGTTGAAGGCCAGGACGAAGAGCAAGGTGGCGAGCGCGTGCAGCGTCTTGCGCAGGAGGTACCGGCGCGCTCCCACCCGGTCTCCGTCTCCCCCCGTTCGCCCGGTCTAGGCCCGCTCCTCCTCGCGGCGGCCTCGGCGGATCAGGGCCGCGCCCCCGACCACGACCACGATACCGCCGATGATGGCGGCCCAGACCCAGCCGGGGAGCCCGGGCTGCGCGGGGGCCCCAACGGGCCCTCCCTCCTCGGCCGCGACGGGCACGAGGTTGAGGTAGGACTGGGGTCCCCACCCGAACAGCAGGAGCCCCGTCTCCTTGTCCGGGGTCTTCACGTACCCGGTGAACCGGTCGGTCCGGTACGCCTGCAGGTCGCTCCAGTAGTTGAGCACGATGATGGGCACCTGCTCGGCGATGTACTCCTGCATCCGGACCACGAGCTGCCGCCGCTCCTCACGGTCGAGGAGGGTCCGTTGCTCCTCGTACATCGCGTCGTAGGTGGGATCCGAGTAGCAGCCGTCGCTCCAGCCCAGGCACTGGTCGGTGGTGAACACCGAGAGCATGAAGTCGGGATCCGGGTCGGGGCACCAGTCCCAGGCGTAGGCGTCCCAGTCCCCGTTGAACCACAGGTCGTAGGCCTTGTTGGTGTTGACCACCTTCAGCTTGACCTTGATGCCGATCTCGTCCAGGAAGCCCCTGACGAGCTTGCCCGTGTCCACCGAGCCCGAGACGTCGGTGATCACCATGAGCTCGAGGACGAGTGGGTTCGTGCCGTCGGGCATCTCCCGGACCCCGTCCCCGTCGGTGTCGAGGTACCCGGCCTCGTCCAGGATCTGGTTGGCCCTGGCCGGGTCGTGGGGGTACTCCAGCTCGGGCGGGATGTCGTGGTAGTAGAAGGCGTTGGAGGTGGGCAGCAGGATGCTGTCGCCCACCGTGGCGGTGCCGAGGTAGACCTTGTCGACGATGGCCTGCTTGTCGATGGCGTGGGCGATGGCCTGGCGCACCCGCAGGTCCTCGATGGCGGGGTGGTGGGTCTCCTCCGGCCCCTGGCCGCCGAAGTTGAAGGCGATGTTGCCCCAACAGCCGGCGTCGGCCACGTGGGTCGCGATGTTGGGCTCGTCCTTCAGGGCGTTGAACAGGGTCGGGTTCAGGCCCTCGGCGAAGTCGATCTCCCCCGATCGCAGGGCCTGGGCCATGGCCTCCTGGCTGCCGTAGACCTTGAACACGATCTCGTCCAGGGCCTTGGGCGGCCCGCCCCACCAGTTCTCGTTCGCCTCGAACCGGAAGAACTGGCCCTTCTCCCACTCCACGAGCTTGAAGGGCCCGGAGCCGACCGGCGGGAAGTTCTCGAACTCCTTGGCGGCCTTGCGCACCTCCTTCGGGTCGTCGCTCACGGTGGTGAACCGCCCCCAGACGTGCTTGGGCAGGATGTAGATCCAGGGCGGGATGGTGGGGGCGAAGGTCGGCTCGCTGCTCCTCCAGATGACCGTCGTGGGGTCGGGGGCCTCGAAGGTGGGGTCGAAGGGGACGTAGTCCTTGAAGAAGGGCATCTGGTAGTCGGCGATGAACTGGTAGGTGAAGGCCACGTCCTCCGCCGTCAGGGGCTGCCCGTCGTGCCAGGTCACGTCGTCCCGGACCTTGAGGGTCCAGGTCATGTAGTCGTCGCTGTGCTCCCAGGAGGTGACCACCCACGGCATCGGGGAGAGGTCCTCCGGGCTGAAGGCGATGCCCAGGTCGTAGTTGAGGTACAGGTACTCGTAGTCGGGGCCGCAGCAGGTGTTGAAGGGGTTCAGCGACGTGAGGTCCGAGTCGATCCCCACGTACAGGGTCACCTTCTCCTCGGCCGGGGTCGCCTCGGTCTGCTGGGCCAGGGCGACGCCCCCGGCCCCCACCGCGAGCACCGCGGTCACCACGCTGACGACCAGGGCACGGCGCGCCGTCGGTCCCATGTCGCTCTCCTCTCCCTCGCTGCTCCCCCTCGTCTCTACCTACGCGATCGCTCCCCCCGAGGGCTTCCCGGGAGCCCGCCCCGCGGGCCTCAGGATGGTCTCTCCCTGGGCTCGCGCCGTCTCGGCAGCGGCTTCTCCTTGAGCTCCCGCACGTAGGCCACGCACTCGGCCACGGCGGCGTCGAGGAGGACCTTGCCCTTCTCCGCGGTGGCCTTGGTGGGCTCGCCCTGCACGCCGGTGGTGGAGAAGCTGCTCCACCACGGCAGGTACTTGAGGGGCCCGTCGGACCAGTCGAGCCAGGCGTGCTCCCCGGCCGGGTAGGAGCGCTCGTCCACGGCCAGGTCCATGTCCACCGCGTCGGGGTCGATGGCCAGGTACATGGAGGTCTCCAGCTCACAGGCGTGGGCAATGCCCCCCGGGGCGGACTCCCGGACCTCCTCGATGGCCCGCAGGCCCTCCGGGCTCGACAGGTAGAAGCAGGCCGCGGCCACGACCCCCGGGTGCTCGACCATCACGAGGCGGGCCGCCATCTCGACCAGGTTCTGGTTCGAGCCGTGGCCGTTCAGGTAGAGCAGCCGACGGAACCCGTGGCGGGCCAGGGAGGTCCCGACGTCCGTCAGGTAGCGGGTGAAGGTCTCCCAGCCGATGGTGATGGGGCCGGGGAAGTCCATGTGGTGGGGGGAGTAGCCGTGGGGGATGGCGGGGAGCAGCACGATGTCGTCGGCGGCCGCCTCCGCGGCCCGGCGGCAGATCTCCGAGGCCAGGCGGAGGTCGACATCGATGGGGAGGTGAGGCCCGTGGTCTTCCAGGGTGGCCACGGGGATGAGGCAGACGCGCTCCTCCTCGGCGGCCCGTCTGACCTCCGGCCAGGTCAGCCGCTCGTACAGCAGCGGAGTGCCCCAGGCCACCTCGTCGGCCCCCCCTTGCGACCCACGCCCCGGGCCGTCGAACCATTATTCAACACCCCACCCCGTCGGCGGGGGGAACGGGTGGCTGACCCGAGGTCAGGAATCGAGCCGTCTGGGACCGGTTCAGGCGGACCTGGCCAGGAGGGCCAGGGAGTCGAAGAGGGCCTGCTGGGCCGGGTCCTCGGCGGCCGTCTCCTCGGGGTGCCACTGGACCCCGAGCATCCAGCCCGCCTCCCGCTCGAAGGCCTCGACGAGGCCGTCCCCGGACCACCCGGTGGCGACGAGGCCCTGCCCGAGCCGCCCGAGGCCCTGGTGGTGGTGGGAGGAGCAGGCGAGCACCTCCGAGCCGGTGGCCCGGGCCAGGCGGCTCCCTGGCAGGGCCTTGACCTCGTGGAGGACGGGCTCGCCCGTGGGGGCCCCGTGGGGCGCCAGGCCCTCCAGGTCGGGGAGGTGCTGCACGAGGGTGCCGCCGAAGGCCACGTTCATGACCTGGGCCCCCCGGCAGACGGCCAGGGTGGGCATCCCCAGACGGTCGGCGGCCCGGAGGAGGCGGATCTCCAGGTCGTCCCGGGCGGGGTCGACCCCGTACAGCTCGGCGTGGGGCCGTGCTCCGTAGCGGGCGGGGTCCACGTCGCCCCCGCCGATGAGCAGGAGGCCGTCGAAGGGAGCGAGGATCTCCTCGGCGTCGGCGTCGTCGGGGCTGGCCAGGAGGGCGGGCCGGGCGCCGGCCCGCCGGAGGGCCTCGGCGTAGGGCTCGGGCATGGCGATCCCCGCCACCCGCCAGCCCTCCACCCGCCCGGGCGCGAGCCGGGCGGCGGGCACGGCGATGAGGGGTCTGGCCACGGGGGGAGTGTACCGGGGCGGGCTGCGCCCCCCTCGAGGGGCGTCAGGCGGGCTCGGGGACCAGCTCGAGGTCCGTCGTGATCTCCACGCAGCCGCCGATGCTGCGGGCCACCGGGCACTTGCCGACGTGGCGCTGGAAGGCCCGGTCGACGGCGTCCCTCCTTCCCGGGTCGGCCCGGAGCGTGTAGCGGACGTGGATCCGGCGGAGCAGGAGCACCCCGTCGGCGGACACCTCGCACTCCCCGGTGACCTCGGCCACCAGCCGGCCGTCCCTCGCGTTCACCCCGCGCGCCTCCAGCGCGCCTCCCAGGGTCCCGGTGAGTCAGCCGCCGGCCGCGGCGACCACGTAGTCGAGGGTGGCCGCGTGGGGCTCGAAGGTACCCGGGGCCGCCCGGTAGTGCTCGGCGATCTCGTCGTGGATGCCGAACAGGACCGGCGGGTCCACCGGGACCTCGGCCCGGCGCACGCCGCCCCCCAGACGCTCGATGCGCACGCGCGCGGTGTAGGCAGGCATCTCGCTCCTCTCAGGGTAGAGGAACCGGGCGCTTCCGCAGGGCATTCCCGCTGGGCGCCCGGCCCCCCTCAGGCGGCCAGGAGGGCGTCCAGTTCCCGGCAGCGCGCAGCGACGGTGGCGGCGGCCTCCCGGAGGGCCGTGAGCTCCGCCGGGACCAGGGGCAGCTCGACCACCTCCACCACCCCCCGCCGGCCGAGGACCGCCGGGACCCCGACGAAGACGTCTCGGATCCCGTACTCCCCCTCCAGGTAGCAGCAGGCCGGCAGGGCCTCGCGTCGGTCGGCGAGGATGGCCTCGACCATGGCGGCGACGCTCGCCCCGGGGGCGTGGAAGGCGCTCCCCCGCCGGAGGAGCCGCACGACCTCGGCGCCGGCGTCCCGGGTGCGGGCCGCCACCCGCTCCAGGGCCTCCACGGGCAGCAGGTCCGCCACGGGCCGTCCCCGGACCCGGGACTGGGAGATGACGGGGACCATGGTCTCGCCGTGGCTGCCGAGGGTGAGGGCCTCCACCTCGGCGGGGGGGAGCCCCAGCTCCCGGGCCAGGAAGAAGCGGAACCGGGCCGTGTCGAGGACCCCGGCCATCCCCATGACCCGCCGGTGGGGGAAGCCCGAGACCCTCCAGGCCAGGTAGGTCATCTCGTCCAGGGGGTTGGTCACGACCACGAGGACGGCGAAGGGGGAGCGCGAGGCCGCCCGCGCCACCACCTCGGCGACGATGCGGGCGTTGGTGGCCAGGAGGTCCAGGCGGGTCTGCCCCGGCTGGCGGGCCCGCCCGGCGGTCACGACGACCACGTCGGAGTGCTCGGTGGCCTCGTAGCCCGTGGAGCCGCACAGGCGCGTGTCGAACCCGTCCAGGGCCGAACAGTGGGCGATGTCCAGGGCGATGCCCTCGGCCAGGCCGGGGACGGCGTCCACCAGGACGACCTCGTCGACGAGGGCAGAGCGGGCCAGGCGGGCCGCGGCCTGCCCGCCCACGTTGCCCGCACCGACGATGGTGACCTTGGCCACCTTCCTACCCCGGGGGCTCGTCGAGGATGGCGAGGATGAGGCTCCGGACGGGGGCGCGCTCGAGGCCGAGGAGGTCGCGGGCCAGGCCCGGGACCCGACCCACCAGCACCTCGTCGCCGAGGGCGCACCCGACCGTGTCCACCGCGACGAAGGCCCGCCCCGTTCGCCCGTCCCGGCGTTCCGGTCTGAGGACGTACAGGGGGTGCCCCCGGTAGGCCGGGTGGTGGACGGACCCGGTGACCTTGGCGACGACCCGGGCGAGGATCACGGGAGGTCCCTCCCGGCGGCGGTCCGGACGGAGGCGACCAGGCCCACGACGGCGGCGTCGGCGGGCTGGAAGGTCTCGGCCAGGGCGTCGGCGGCGTCGCTTCCGGAGACGTACCAGACCAGGGCTCCCTCGGCGGCCGACACCACGGGGTCCAGGGCCACCAGGGGCCGGCCCTCGACACGGCCCTCCTCGTCGACGGGCCCCACCAGGACGAGCCGGCGTTCCGTGAGCTCCCGGACCCGGGTCTCGCAGATCACCACCCCCCGGACGACCCCCAGGTTCACCTGGGCCTCCCGGCCTCGAACCCCGTCTCTCGGCGGAAGGTCTCCTCCCCCTCCACCCGGACCACGTCGACGATGCCGACGACGAGGGCGTCCAGGGGCCGGTCCCGCGTGGGCTCGGTGAACCGGGCGGCGCTTCCCTGGGTGACCAGGACCACGTCCCCCGGCCCGGCGCCCAGGTGGTCGGCGACCACCGCCAGCTCCCCCGAGGGCTCCCCCCGGGGACCCACCTCCTCCACCAGCAGGAGCTTGGCCCCCAGGAGCCGTTCGTCCTTGCGGCTGGACACGGCCCGGCCGACGACGCGCCCCAGGATCACGGTGCCTCCCCTTCCGCGCCCCCGGCGATGGCGTCCACGATGCCGACCACGGCCAGGTCCACCGGCCGACCCGCCATCCCGGCCGCCGACCGGGCGGGGCCGGCGGCGACGGTGACGATGAGCTGCCCCTCGGCGGCCCCCACGGTGTCGACGGCCACCTGGGGCCGCCCCCGGGGGCTCAGGCCGGCGCCCAGGGGCTGGACGAGGGCGAAGCGCAGGCCCTCCAGCTCGGCCGCCTTCGGCGTGGCCACCAGGAGCCCCACCGTCCGGCAGAGCTGCATCGCTGGTCAGCCCTCCTCGACGACGCGGAGTCCGGCGTCGGCGGCGGCGTCCCGGGCGAGGGCCGTGAGGATGGTTCCGCGGGGGACCCGCAGCTCCGTCTGGCCCGCCCCGGCGGCCCGGAGCACGTCCTGCTCGGTGAGGATGGCACGGCCCCGGGCGGGCGGCGCCAGGGCGGCCACCTTCCCC
>CAYVCH010000076.1:9905-10453 GCA_964449755.1 uncultured Actinomycetes bacterium | reverse complement strand
TTCCACTTCCGGGAGCTCACGATCGCCGACGTCAAGGACCACCTGGCGTCCCGCGGGATCCCGGTGCGGAGGTGACGGGCGTGGAGCGGGTGTCCATCGACGACCTCCGCTTCGACGACCGCGGGCTCCTCCCCGCCGTCGTCCAGGACGCGGACTCCGGCGAGGTCCTGATGGTGGCGTGGATGAACCGGGAGGCCCTGGAGGCCACGCTCCGGGAGGGTCGGACCGTGTTCTGGTCGCGCTCCCGGCGGCAGCTGTGGCGGAAGGGCGAGACCTCCGGCCACGTCCAGCACGTGGAGGAGGTCCGGGCGGACTGCGACGCCGACGTCGTGCTGGTCCGGGTCCACCAGGAGGGGGCGGCCTGCCACACGGGCGAGCGCTCCTGCTTCCACCGCGGCCTCCGCGCGTAGCCGGCGGTCGTCCCTCCGACCGCGACCGCGGGGGACCGGGCCCGGCTCACCCCGACGGCTCGACCAGCCGGAGCCCCCGGAACCACCTCCGGTAGAACCCCCGGTCCCTCGTGAGGAGCCGGTCCGCCCGGAGCCTGA
>CAYVCH010000076.1:0-9864 GCA_964449755.1 uncultured Actinomycetes bacterium | reverse complement strand
CGCTCCCGCTGTCCGCCCGCCTGCCGGTACGCGCGCCACGCGAAGCCGGCGAGGAGGGCGGTCTCCTCGTCCTGCGGCACGAAGGCCACCCCGAGCTCGCCCATGGCCCCCCGGACCAGCTCCTCCGAGGGAAACCTCGGCGCCACCTCGGCCCACACGACCTCGCAGGCGACGAGGCTCCCCTCGGCGAGGCACCGGCGGAGGGCCGCCGCCGAAGCGGGACCGTGGGCCGGGTCGGGGAGGAACACGTCGAGCAGGACGTTCGAGTCGACGGCCGTGATCACGGGGACCCATGCCGGGCGGCGGCCGCGTCCTCGGCGGGCCCCCGGAGCAGCTCCAGGTAGGCGTCGGTGGGGCCGGCCTCGGGCAACGCGTCTCCGCCCCGCAGGATCCCGTAGACCCGCCCCACGGGATCGGCCGGCATCGCCTTCCTCGCGACCAGCTTCCCTCGCTCCTCGCTGAAGGTGAGGACCTCCCCCGGGCGGATCCCGAGACGGTCGCGGAGCGGCTTCGGGATCGTCACCTGGCCCCGCTCGGACACCACCGCCTCGTAGTTCATACTTTCTTTGTATGTATTCATACCAGGATTGTCAACGGCCCAGCCACGTACACTGCGGGCGTGCTCCGGCTCGTCCTGCCCAAGGGCTCCCTCGAGGAGCAGACCCTCCGTCTGTTCGAGGCCGCCGACCTCCGCGTCCGCCGCGGCTCCCCCCGCGACTACCACGGGTGGGTCGACGACGAGCGGATCGAGCGGGTCTCGCTGCTCCGCCCCCAGGAGATCCCCCGCTACGTCGAGGACGGCTTCTTCGACCTCGGCATCACCGGGCGGGACTGGGTCGTGGAGACCGGAGCCGACGTGGAGGTCCTCGCCCCCCTGGAGTACGCGAAGGGCGGAGCTGGCCGGGTCCGGATCGTCCTCGCGCTGCCCGTCGACCACCCGGCGGGCTCGGCCCGGGACCTGCCCCCGGGCTCCCGCATCTCCACCGAGTACCCGAACCTCACCGAGCGCTACTTCGCCGGCCTCGGCATCCCCGTGAAGGTGGTGTGGTCCTACGGCGCCACCGAGGCGAAGGCCCCGGAGATCGTCGACGCCATCGTCGACGTCGCCGAGACCGGGAGCACCCTGCGGGCCCACGGCATGAAGGTCGTCGAGACCCTCCTCGAGTCGGAGACGCTCCTCATCGCCAACCGGCAGGCCGCCGCCGACCCCGACCACCGCCGGGCCATGGAGGACATCGCCCTCCTGCTCCTCGGCGCCCTCCGGGCCCAGGGCAGGGTCCTGATCAAGCTCAACGTGGACCAGGAGCACCTCCCGGCCGTCCTGGAGGCGGTCCCGGCCATGAAGTCCCCCACGGTCTCGCCCCTGTCCGAGGGGGGCTACGCGGTGGAGACGGTCGTCGAGAAGGCCGGCGTCAACACCCTGATCCCCCTGCTCAAGGCCCGGGGCGCCACCGACATCCTCGAGGTGCCGATCACGAAGATCGTGCCGTAGCTCCTCCGGGGCACCCCCGGGGCGGACGGCCCGCCGCGCGCCGGATGACGGGGGACCCGGTTCCGTGCCAGGATTCCCGGCATGCCCGACACCGACGCCGTGGAGATCCTGGCCCCCGTGGAGGGGCGGGGCCCGGAGGTGCTCACCCCCGAGGCCATGGCCTTCGTCGCCGAGCTACACCGAGAGTTCGACGGCCGCCGCCTGGAGCTGCTCCGGCGGCGCCAGGAGCGGCAGGCCGAGCTGGACGCCGGCGCCCTCCCCGACTTCCTCCCCGCGACCCGCCGCATCCGGGAGGGGGACTGGCGCGTGCCTCCGGCCCCGCCGGACCTCGCCGACCGCCGGGTCGAGATCACCGGGCCGGTGGACCGCAAGATGATGATCAACGCCCTGAACTCCGGCGCCCGGGTGTTCATGGCCGACTTCGAGGACGCCTGCTCCCCCACCTGGCGCAACTGCGTCGAGGGGCAGGCCAACCTCATCGACGCCGTGCGGCGGACCATCTCCCTGGAGGCCGAGGGCAGGCGCTACGCCCTCGCTGAGAAGACCGCCACCCTGCTCGTCCGCCCCCGCGGCTGGCACCTGCCCGAGCGGCACGTGCGGGTCGACGGGCGCACGGCATCGGCCTCCCTGTTCGACTTCGGCCTGTGGATCTTCCACAACGGCCGGGAGCTGCTCGAGCGGGGAACCGGCCCCTACCTGTACCTCCCCAAGCTCGAGGGCCACCTGGAGGCCCGCCTTTGGCACGACGTCTTCAGCTACGCGGAGGACCGGCTCGGGCTGCCCCGGGGCTCGATCCGGGCCACCGTGCTCATCGAGACCATCCTCGCCGCCTTCGAGATGGACGAGATCCTCTACGAGCTCGGCGAGCACGCCACGGGGCTGAACGCCGGCCGCTGGGACTACATCTTCAGCGTCATCAAGAAGCTCGGGTCCCGGCCCGAGTTCGTCCTGCCCGACCGGGCCCGGGTCACGATGACCGTCCCGTTCATGCGGGCCTACACCGAGCTCCTCGTGCGCACCTGCCACCGGCGGGGGGCCCACGCCATCGGGGGCATGGCCGCCTTCATCCCCTCCCGGAAGGACCCCGCCATCAACGAGGTGGCCCTGGCCAGGGTCCGGGAGGACAAGGAGCGGGAGTCCTCCGACGGCTTCGACGGCACCTGGGTGGCCCACCCCGACCTCGTCCCCGTGGCCACCGAGGTCTTCGACGGGGTCCTGGGCGAGCGCCCCCACCAGCTCGATCGGCTGCGGGAGGACGTCCGCGTCACGGCCGCCGACCTCCTCGACGTGCGGGTCCCGGGCGGGCAGGTGACCCGGGAGGGCCTCAGGACCAACGTGGACGTCGGCCTCCGCTACCTGACCTCCTGGCTTCGGGGGGTGGGGGCCGCCGCCATCTACAACCTGATGGAGGACACCGCCACCGCCGAGATCTCCCGCTCCCAGGTCTGGCAGTGGGCCCACCACGGCGTGGCCCTGGCCGAGGGGCCGACGGTCACGGCGGCGCTGGTCCGGCAGACCCTGCGCGAGGCCGCCCAGGCCCTCCGGGCCGAGGCCCCGGTCCCCGAGGTGGACACGGCGGCCCAGCTGTTCGAGACCGTCGCCCTCTCGGAGCCCTTCGTCGAGTTCTCGACGCTGCCCGCCTACGAGCGGCTGGACTGAAGGTGCCGGGTCCCACATTCGAGCACGCCCCGGGACCCTGCGTCCCGACGTTTGACAGGGCAGCCGACCCTCGGGCATCATCGGGTCCCATGGCGGCCACGGCGATCCCGCCCGGCACCACGGCCCGCGTAGCCACGCGCTAGGCGCGGGCGGGGCGAGCCCGCCCCGGCCGCGCCCACGACCTCCCGACGGGAGGTCTTCTTCGTTCCACGGCACCCGACCGAAGGAGGACCACCGATGACCGGCCACGAGACCCGCATCGCAGAGGAGGGCCGCGAGCTGCACCGTCGCTGGCACGAGGACCCGCGCTGGCAGGGGATCCAGCGACGGTACGCCGCCGAGGACGTCGTGCGCCTGCGGGGGTCCTTCACCGTCGAGCACACCCTGGCCCGCCGGGGGGCCGAGCGGCTGTGGAGGCTCATGCACGAACGCGACTACCTGGCGGCCCTGGGCTGCCTCACGGGCGGGCAGGCCGTGGAGGCGGTCAAGGCGGGCCTCGAGGCCATCTACGTGTCGGGCTGGCAGGTGGCCGCCGACGCCAACCTGGCCCTCCAGACCTACCCGGACCAGAGCCTCTACCCGTCCAACAGCGTCCCGGCCCTGGTCCGACGCCTCAACAACGCGCTCCAGCGGGCCGACCAGATCGACTGGTCCGAGGGCCGGACCGACCGGTACTGGATGGCTCCCGTCGTGGCCGACGCCGAGGCCGGCTTCGGCGGTCCCCTGGCCGCCTTCGAGCTGATGAAGGCCATGATCGAGGCGGGAGCCGCTGGCGTCCACTTCGAGGACCAGCTCACCTCCGAGAAGAAGTGCGGTCACCTGGGCGGCAAGGTGCTCGTCCCCACCGAGCAGTTCATCCGCACCCTCACCGCGGCCCGCCTGGCCGCCGACGTCTGCGGGGTCCCCACGGTCCTCATCGCCCGCACCGACGCCATGTCGGCCACCCTGCTCACCTCCGACGCCGACCCCCGGGACCGGCGCTTCGTCACCGGCGAGCGTACGGCCGAGGGATACGTCCGGGTGAAGGGCGGCATCGAGGCCGCCATCGACCGGGCCCTCGCCTACGCGCCCTTCGCCGACGTCCTGTGGTGCGAGACCTCCACCCCCGACCTGGACGACGCCCGAGCCTTCGCGGAGGCCGTCCACGCGGAGTTCCCGGGCAAGCTCCTCGCCTACAACTGCTCGCCCTCCTTCAACTGGAAGCGGCACCTCGACGACGACGCCATCGTCCGCTTCCAGCGGGAGCTCGGGGCCATGGGGTACCGCTTCCAGTTCATCACCCTGGCCGGGTTCCACACCCTGAACGCCTCCTTCTTCGAGCTGGCCCACGGCTACGCCCGGGAGGGGATGGCCGCCTACGTCCGCCACCAGCAACGGGAGTTCGCCCTGGCGGACCTCGGCTACACGGCCGTCCGGCACCAGCACGAGGTCGGCGTGGGCTACTTCGACGACGTGGCCGAGGTGGTCTCGGGCGGCCGGGCCTCGACCCTCGCCCTGGAGGGCTCCACCGAGGAGGAGCAGTTCCACGAGGCGGAGCCCTCGGCCACCGGTCCCGCCTGAGCCAGCGGGTGGGCCGGGGACGACCCCCGGCCCGCCTCGTCGTCTCCGGTCACCCGGGGGCCCTTACAGGACCTCCAGTGACGTCCGCACCGGCACGGGGTTGGCGAGCACGTCCAGCACCGGCGAGGTGTCCTGCACGCACTGGCACAGCTCCTCCAGCTCCTCGCGGCTCGCGTTGCGGGCCCGGACCCGGCCCCTGACCCGGATCTCCGTGAACCCCGGGCGCGGCCCCTGGGGGATCCCCACGAAGTTCCGGAGGTCCAGGTCGCCCTCGAGCTCGTACGTGAGCTCCTCGATCTCGTAGCCCCGGGCCGCGGCGTTGTACACGAACCCCACCGAGTAGCAGAAGCCGAGGGCGGCGAGGACGAGCTCGACGGCGTTGGGGCCGTTGTCGCCGCCCAGCAGCAGCTCGGGCTCGCACCCCACGAGCGTGTGGGCCCGGGCGTGGGGCACCTCCTGTCCGGCGTGGCTGAAGGAGGAGACCTCCGCCCGGCTGGTGCTGCCCCGCTCCCAGGCCGTCCTGGCCCGGAAGGCGAACCGGGCGAGGCTCTCGTCCGACGTGATGGCGTCGATGGTCTCGACCAGCCGGCCCACGTCGACGCCGTTCCTCACCGTCACGGTCGCCATGGCTCCCTCCCTTCGGCCGCGGGCCCACCTCGGGCCCCCACAGGCAACGACGCCCCCCCGCCCCCGGGGATTGCACGTCACCGGCGATGCAATAAGGTGGCCGGGACGGGCGTCCTTACGACCGGGCGTCGGATCGGGGAGGGAGCGGACATGGCGGAGACGGCCCGGACTGCGCCCAGGGACGCCTTCGAAGCCCTCGCCCGGCAGGCCATCCCCCGCCTGTACGGGCTCGCCCGCCGCCTCGCCGCCGACGGCGCAGAGGACCTCGTCCAGGAGTGCCTGCTCCGCGCCTACCGCTCCTTCGACACCTCGTCGACGCCGGGGCCGGTGTGCGATGGATGCAGGCCATCCTCGTGAACGTCTTTCGGGACCGCCTCGCAGGGAGGCCCGGGCGGTGGAGGAGGTGGCCGTGGAGGACGTGGAGGGCTTCTCGCTGTACCGGATCATCGCCGAGGAGGACCCCTTCCCCTACTCGGACTCCCTGCACCTGGACTTCCTCCACGCCTTCGGCCGGGAGGACGTGCGCGCCGTCCTCCTCCGCTTGCCCGAGATCTACCGGGCCCCCCTGGGTGCGCTACATGGAGGGCTTCGCGACCAAGGAGATCGCACGGATGCTGGAGGCGCCCCTCGGCACGGTCCTCGCCCGGCTGCACCGCGGCCGGAAGCTCTTCGAGCGGGAGCTGTGGGCCTATGCCAACGAGGCCGGGCTGCTGGCCACGGAGGTGACACGGTGAGCGAGACGGAACGCCTCATCCCCTGCGCCGAAGCGGTGCGGCAGCTCTGGGAATACCTCGACCGGGCCCTCCCGGCCGGGGACCACGCCCGGGTCGAGCGGCACCTGGCCTTCTGCCGGCGCTGTTGCGGGGAGCTCGAGTTCGCCAGGGAGCTCCGGGCCCTCCTCGCGTCCCACGCCTCCGACGGGATCCCGGCAGAGGTCCGGGCCGAGCTGGAGGCCTTCGTGGAGGGGCTGGAATGAGGGAGGGCACCATGGGCAAGGACCTGCTGTTCCAGGACCAGATCCGGGAGGCCGTCCGGGCCGCCTACCGGGAGATCCCGACCAGCGGGGGAGAACCCGTGGCCCGGCGCCTGTACTCCGCGGACGAGCTGGCCCAGGTCCCCGCCGGCGCCGTCGCCTGGGCCCTGGGCGTGGGCAACCCCGTCCGCCACGCCGGGCTCGTCGCCGGGGAGACGGTCCTCGACGTCGGCTCCGGCGGCGGCATCGACACGATCCTGGCCGCCCGACGGGTGGGCCCCACCGGGCGGGCCGTGGGCCTGGACCTGCTGGAGGAGATGTGCGAGCGGGGCCGGGCCCACGCGGCCGAGGCCGGGGTGGACGCGTGGACCGAGTTCCGGGTGGGCGAGATGGAGGCCATCCCCCTCCCCGAGGCCTCGGTGGACGTCGTGATCTCCAACGGGGTGATCAACCTCTCGGCCCGGAAGACCCGGGCCCTGGCCGAGATCTTCCGGGTCCTGCGGCCGGGCGGGCGCCTCTGCGTGGCCGACCTCACGGTGGAGGAGGACCTCCCCCCCGAGATCCTCACCAGCGACAGCGCCTGGGCCGGCTGAGTGTCCGGCGCCATGGCGGAGCGTGTCTTCGCCCGGAAGCTGGGGAAGGTGGGGTTCGAGGAGGTCCGGATCGGCGAGCGGACGCCCTTCGGCATCGAGGAGGCCTCCCTGTACCCGCTGTTCACGCCCGAGGTCATCCGCCTCATGCGGGAGCTGATCCCGCCGGAACGCCGGGACCGGGTGGCCGCCAGCGTGATCGTGTGGGCGCGCAGGCCATAGCCCCACCCCGCTCCCTCCGGCCCCCGTCGCCCCTGGGTCCGGCCCCGTCGCGCCGGACGACGACGTCCGCCACCGGCTTCCCGACGGTCTGGCCGGGGGGCGTCGCCGCCCTCCTCGACGGGGCCGCAATGTCGGGACCCGCTCACGCGTCCTCCCATGGTGCGGGGAAGCCCTGGGGAGGGAGGGAGCGATGCCATTCACGCAGGACCTCGCGGCCAGACCCCGGGCAGGATGTGCCGGGGTCCAACTGTCGGAGGAAGCGGGAGGTGCCCTCATGCCGAACATCGAGGGAAAGAACTTCGAGGCCCCCGACGAGCGGAAGACCCCCTTCGAGAAGGGGAAGATCGACGTCGTCACCGTCGGGGGGCTGACCATCGCCAGGGAGACGCTGGAGCCCGGGTGGCGGTGGTCGACCCGTGTGAAGCCCGTGGCTGGCGGCGAGAGCTGCCAGAAGTACCACGTGAAGATCTTTCTCTCCGGCCGTCAACGCGTCCGGATGGACGACGGAACCGAAATGGAATTCGGGCCGGGCGACGTGGCTGTCATGGGCCCCGGGCACGACGCCTGGGTCGTGGGGGACGAGCCGAATGTCCTGATCGAACTGGCCCAGGCGGTCAGGGGGACATGACTGACCCGCAGAGGCCAGCTGGAGGGCGGCGTCGGCCCAAGGCCTCGTAGCCAGGCCCGGACCCCCGCACCGCCAACCCACCTACGGCCGCGCCGCCATGACCTCCCTCCAGCGCACGTAGCCGCCCGCCAGGGTGGCCGCCGGGACCCCGGCCCGCTCCAGGACCGAGGCCGCCGTCGCGGACCGGTCGCCCAGGCGGCAGTAGGTGATGACGGGACGGCCGGCCGGGACCTCCGCCAGGCGAGCGGCGAGCTGCCCCAGGGGGATGTGGATGGCCCCCTCGACGCGGCCCCGGGCCACCTCGTCCGGCTCCCGCACGTCCAGGGCGACCGCCCCTCCGGCCAGGGCCCGGGCCACGCTCGCCGGGTCCAGGGCCTCGGTCCGAGCCACCGGCAGGCCCGCCCCCTCCCAGGCCGCCATGCCGCCGGCGAGGAACCCGGCGAACCGCTCGTAGCCCACGAGGAGGGCCTCCTCCACCAGCTCGCCGAGGGAGACCCCGTCGGCCACGAGCAGCAGGGGGACCCCGGGCTCCACGAGCCACCCGAGCCAGGTGGCGAAGGAGTCCCGCAGGGGGATGGCCAGGGCCCCGGGGACGTGGGAGCCCAGGTAGGCCTCGGCCGGCCGGGCGTCCACCACCAGGGCCCCCCGCGACCGGGCCCGGTCAAAGGCCTCCGGCGGGAGGGCCGGGGGCGGGGCGACCTCCGCCCGCAGCCTGGGCCCCGCCCGGTTCACCTCCCGCATCCGGGAGAAGTAGGCCGGGGCCCCGGGGAAGCTCCTCGGCCACTCGCGGACGAAGGCCTCCTCGTCCGGGTACGCGAGGACGGGGTTGGACCGGCGCTCCTCGCCGAGGGTGGAGGTCCGTCGCCGGGCCGCCCCGACGGAGCAGAAGGACCCTCCCCCGTGGGTCGGCAGCACGAGCGTCTCGTCCGGCAGCTCCGCGAAGGCCTCCCGCAGCGTGCGGAACTGGGCTCGGGTGAGGGACTCGGTGAGGTCGGGCGAGACGAGGTCGGTCCGGGCGGCCCCGCCCGCGATCAGGGCGCCCCCCGAGAACAGGAGCGGCACCGGCGCCCCCGCGCGGCGGACCACGTAGGAGAGGTGCTCGGGCGTGTGTCCCGGCGAGGCCAGCGCCCGCACCTCGACCTCGCCCACCTCCAGCCGGTCGCCGGCGGCGAGGTCCCGGTGGGGGAAGGCCACGCCACCGCCGGCCGGCACGTACAGGGTCGCCCCCGTCGCCGCCCGCACCTCCAGGCTGCCCGTCACGAAGTCCGCGTGCAGGTGGGTCTCGAGGACGGCCACCACGTCCCAGCCCCGCACCGCCGCCGCCTCCAGGTACCGGTCCGCGGTGCGGTCGGGGTCCACCAGCAACGCCTTTCCCCCGCCCACGCCCAGCAGGTACGAGCTGTTCCCCAGCCCCTCCCGCACGAAGGGGACGAGCTCCCCGGCCGTCACCGCCTGCCCCCCGCTGCCCGCTCCACGGGGAGCCCGGCCTCGGCCCACTCGGGGAGCCCATCTTCCAACCGGCGGGCCCGGTAGCCCCGGCTCCGGAGCAGGGCCACCGCCTCGCTGGCGTAGGCGCAGAAGGGACCCCGGCAGTAGACCACGACCTCCCGGTCCGCCGGGATCCACCGCAGCCGCCGCCGCAGCTCCGACAGGGGGACCGACAGCGCCCCTGGCACGTGCCCGGCCTCGTACTCCTCCCGGGGCCGGACGTCGAGGACCACCACCTCCCCCCGGCGGACACGCCGGGTCAGCTCCTCCCGGGTCGCGGGCTCCTGGTCCCCCGCCTCGCCCAGGTAGGCTTCGGCCAGCGCGCGCACCTCCGGCATCCGTGACGACGCCAGCGCCCGCAGGTCCCGCAGGAACCGGAACACCTCGGGCGAGGCCAGGCGGTAGCGGACGAAGGTCCCGTCCCGGCGGGCCACGACCAGGCCCGCCTGGCGGAGGACCTGGAGGTGGCGGCTCACGTTGGCCACGGAGAGCCCGAGGAGCTCGGCCAGCCGCTCCACGCTCCGCTCCCCGTTGGCCAGCACGTCGAGGATCTCCACGCGCCGCCCGCTCGCCACCGCCTTGCCCACACGGGCGAAGGCGTCGAAGAGCGCCCCCTTGGCCTCAC
>CAYVCH010000075.1:1493-10474 GCA_964449755.1 uncultured Actinomycetes bacterium | reverse complement strand
CTCCACAGGGCAGGGTGCTGGGTAACGCCCAGGCGGGGTGACCCGCGGAAAGCGCCACAGAGAGCAGACCGCCCACCGCCCACAAGGGCAGGGGCAAGGGTGAAAGGGTGAGGTAAGAGCTCACCAGCGGGCCGGGTGACCGGTCCGGCTCGGCAAGCCCCACCCGGAGCAAGGCCAAGCAGGGAGCGCTCGAGGGTGGCCCGCCCGATGCTCCCGGGTAGGCCGCACGAGGGCCGCGAGGCCCCGGGGCCCAGGGGGCCGGGACACCGGCCCGCCGGGCTCAGAGAGATGGCCGCCCCCGGCCCGGGAGGGTCGGGACAGAATCCGGCTTACAGGCCGGCTCCTCCCCGCCCCACGGCGCTCCGGCGTCCAGGCCGGGGGACGGGCCGCTCAGCCCCGGGTGGCGGACCGGGCGCGGCGGAGCTGCCGGCCCGCGTGGTAGGAGCTTCGGACCAGGGGCCCGGCCTCCACGTGGGTGATGCCCATGGCCTCCCCGTCCCGCTTGTGGCGGGCGAACTCCTCCGGTGTCACCCAGCGGTCCACCGGCAGGTGGAACCGGGTGGGCTGGAGGTACTGGCCGATGGTGACGATGTCGCAGCCGGCCTCGGCCAGGTCCCGCAGGGCCTCCGTCACCTCCTCGGGCCGCTCGCCCATGCCGAGGATGAGGTTGGACTTCGTGACCTGCCCGGGGCGGAGGCCCTTGGCGACCCGCAGGACCTCCAGGGACCGCTCGTAGCCGAAGGCCGGCCGGATGCGGGGGTGGAGCCGGCGGACGGTCTCCAGGTTGTGGGCGAAGACGTCGGGCCCGGCCTCGACGACGGTGGCGATGTCCGCGGCGCGGCCCTTGAAGTCGGAGGGCAGGACCTCGACCCCGCAGCCGGGCACGGCGTGGCGCACCGCGCGGATGCAGGCGGCCCAGATGCGGGCGCCGCCGTCGGGGAGGTCGTCCCGGGCCACCCCCGTCAGCACGACGTAGCGCAGCCCCATGGCCCGGACGGCCTCGGCCACCCGCCGGGGCTCGTCCTCGTCCACCGGCAGCGGTCGTGCCGTCATGACGTTGCAGAACCCGCACCGGCGGGTGCAGCGCTCGCCGAGGATCAGGAAGGTGGCCTCCCGGTCCTCCCAGCACTCGAAGATGTTGGGGCAGGCCGCCTCCTCGCAAACCGTGTGGAGGTCGAGGTGGCGCATGAGCCCTTTGAGCTCGGCGTAGTTGGGGCCCGTCCGGACCCGGACCTTCAGCCACCCGGGCCGCGGCGCCGGGTGGGTCTGCTGGGCGCAGCCCACGGAGTGCGCGACGTGGCCGTCGGGGGAGGGCGTGCGGTCCGCGCGGGACGGGGCCAGGTACAGCAGCCTCCGGTGGGGGTTGTGGTCGCGGCCGGCCATCGCCGGCAGTCTAGCCGGCGCGGCCGCCCCCGGGGGCCCCTGGGTCGCCAGCCCGGCCAGGCAGGTACACGCGGAAGGAGGCCCCACCGCCCGGGCGGGCCTCCACCCAGGCCCGCCCCCCGTGGAGCTCGGCGAACCTGCGCACCAGGGTGAGCCCGATGCCGGTGCCCGGCGCGTTGGCTCCGGGGCCCCGGCGGAAGGGCTCGAACACGGCCTCCCGGAGCTCCGGGGGGATCCCGGGGCCCTCGTCCTCCACCACGATGAGGGCGCCGCCGTCGGCCTCCCCTACGAGGACCCGGATGGCCGTCCCGGGTGCCGTGTGGCGAGCGGCGTTGGAGAGGAGGTTCTCGACGATCCGCTCGACCTTGGCCGGGTCCACGTCCGCGACGACGGGGTCGGCTCGGACCGTGATGGGGCGGTCGTGCAGCCCCTCCATGGCCTCGATGGTCCGCCGCACCAGGGCCCCCACGTCGGTGGGCCGGCGCCGGAGCTGGAGGACCCCCCGGTTCAGCCGGTCCACGTCCAGCAGGTCGCCGAGGAGCCCGTCGAGCTTGCGGGCGTTGGCCACCAGGCGCGACAGCAGGTCGGCGCGGTCGGCCTCGACGAGGCCGGGCTGCTGCAGCGTGAGGGCGAGGCCCAGGATGGAGGTGAGGGGGCTCCGCAGCTCGTGGGAGACGGCGGCGAGGAAGGTGTTCTTCAGCTCGTCCAGCTCGCGGAGGCGCTGGGCGGCCTCGCGCTCCCGCCGTTCGCTCTCCCGGAGGGCCTCTTCGGCGAGCTTCCGCTCGGTCACGTCCAGCATGACCCCCTGCCAGAAACGGGGGCGGCCCCGAGCGTCGCGGACCAGGATGGCCTCGTCCTGGACCCACACCCAGCGGCCGTCCCGGTGGCGCAAGCGGTACTCGGCCCGGAAGGGCTCGCCGGTGCGGGTGACCCGTCGGTCCTCCTCCAGCATCCGCTCCCGGTCGTCGGGATGGAGCAGCCGGACCCACAGCTCCGGGTCGGCCTCCCACTCCTCCCGGGTGTAGCCCACGAGGGTCTGGATCCGGGGGCTCACGTACAGCACGCGGATCCCCTCCACGTGGGCCTCGCGGTAGGTCACGACCGGGAGCTGCTCGACCAGCGTGCGCAGGTCGCCCACGGGGTCGGGGGGCCGGCCCGGGCGAGGCACGGCCGGCGGGGAGGGGCGGCGCTGCGGGGGGGCTGACATGGGTCCGCTTCCGGTATCGGTGCCTCCGCGGGCGGACTGGAGGTCAGAACCGGGCCAGCTCGCGCATCCGCTCGTAGATGCGGTCCGCGTCCGGCAGGAAGGCCTGCTCCAGGGGGGCGGCGAAGGCCATCGCCGGCACGTCGGGCCCGGCGACGCGGACGAGGGGGCCGTCCAGGTCGAACAGGGCCTCCTCGGCGATGGTCGCCACGATCTCGGCCCCCGCCCCGAAGGACCGGTTGTCCTCGTGGACGACCATGGCCTTCCCCGTCTTCCGCACCGAGGCCAGGATGGTGTCCCGGTCCAGGGGCGAGAGGGTGCGGACGTCCACCACTTCCGCCGACTGCCCCTCCTCCCGCTGGAGGCGCTCGGCCGCCTCCAGGCAGGCGTGGAGCATGAGGCCGTAGGAGATCACCGTGAGGTCCTCCCCCTCCCGCTTCACGTCGGCCCGCCCGATGGGCAGGACCTCGGGCTCGTCGGGGACCTCGCCGGTGACCAGGCGGTAGGTCTTCTTGTGCTCCAGGTACAGCACGGGGTCGGGGTCGCGGATGGCGGCCCGCAGGAGGCCAGCGGCGTCCCGGGGCGTGGCGGGCATCACGACCTTCAGGCCCGGGACGTGCGCGTAGAAGGCCTCCACCGACTGGGAGTGGTACAGGGCACCGTGGATCCCGCCACCGCAGGGTGCCCGGATCACCAGGGGCACGCCGAAGTCGCCGTTGGACCGGTACCGGATGCGGGCGGCCTCGGAGACGATTTGGTCGAAGGCGGGGTGGATGAAGTCGGCGAACTCGATCTCGGCCACCGGCAGCAGGCCGTGGAGGGCCATCCCGATGGCCACCCCCACGATGCCGGACTCGGCCAGGGGCGTGTCGATGACGCGCTCCTCCCCGAACTCCTCCAGGAAGCCCTGGGACACCCGGAAGACGCCGCCCCGCCGGCCCACGTCCTCGCCCAGGAGCACGATGCGGTCGTCGGCTCGCATCTCCTCGAGGAGCGTGTCGTGGATGGCGGTGACGACGTTCTTGGCGGTCACCCGGCTCCCTCGGCGAAGACGTGCCGGGCCAGGGTCGTCGGGTCCGGGTCAGGTGCGTTCCACGCCCGGTCCACGTCCCGCTCGATGGCGGCCTTGAGCTCGACCCGGAGCTCCTCCAGGCTCCCCTCATCCACGAGGCCCTGCTCCTTCAGGTAGGCGGCGAAGCGAGTCAGGGGATCGCGGTGCCTGGCCTCCTCCACCTCCTCCCGGCTCCGGTAGGTTCGGTCGTCGTCGTCGGAGGTGTGGGGCTGGAAGCGGTAGGTCTTGCACTCGATGAGGGTGGGGCCCTCGCCGCCCCTGGCCCGGAGGGTGGCTTGCCGCATGGCCGCGTAGCAGGCGAGGACGTCGTTGCCGTCCACCACCACGCCGGGAAAGCCGTAGCCCTCGGCCCGCACGGCCACGTCGGCCACGGCCATCTGCTTGGGCTGGGGGACGGAGATGGCGTAGTGGTTGTTCTCGCAGACGAAGACCACCGGCAGCCGGTGGATGCCGGCGAAGTTCAGGCCCTCGTGCCAGTCCCCCTCGCTGGTGGCTCCCTCCCCGAACCAGCAGCCCACCACGGCGTCCTCCCGCCGGTACTTGATGGCGTAGGCGATCCCGGCGGCGTGGGGGACCTGGGTCGCGATGGGGGAGGAGTGGGTGATGATGCCGAGCCGCCGCGACCCCCAGTGGGCCGGCATCTGCCGGCCCCCGGAGGTCGGGTCCTCGGCCTTGGCGAACAGCCCCAGGAAGACCTCGTAGGGGCTCATGCCGGCCACGAGGACGACGGCCAGGTCCCGGTAGTAGGGCACCCAGATGTCCTGGCCCCGCCGAAGGGCCCAGGCCGTCCCCACCTGGCACCCCTCGTGCCCCGAGACGGGGACCACGAAGGGGGCCTTGCCCTGGCGGTTGAGGCGGAAGGCGGCCTCGTCGCAGAGGCGGGCCGTGAGCATCGCCCGGTACATGGCCAGGAGGTCGTCCGAGTTGAGCCCGAGGGCCTCGTGGGCGGCCGGCGTCACGCGGGTGGACACGGCAGGTCGAGTCTACACCGGGCCCGCAGGCCAGGACTCCGGGCCCGCCGCTGGGGGGCCGGTGGGCCCCCGACCGAGGCCGGCCCCATCCGATACCCTTCCCGGGTATGACCGACTGGAGGTGCGGTTCGATGATGTGGGGACCCGATGGGTGGGCATGGCTCTGGGGTGGTCTGTTCATGGTGGCCTTCTGGGCCCTGGTGATCCTGCTGGTGGTCTGGGCGGTCCGCCAGTTCCGGCCAGCGCCCCCGCGGGAGCAGGGGCCGGAGTCGCGGGCCCTGGCCATCCTGGAGGAGCGCTTCGCCCGGGGGGAGATCGATCGGGAGGAATTCGAGCAGCGCCGCGACGCCCTGCGCCCGCGCTGAGGCCCGCCCCCCCGTCGACGCTGCATACCCCTGCCGGGTATAGTCGAGGAAGGACCCGCCGGGAGGGGAGCATGTACGGCTACGCCATGAAGAAGAAGGACCTGCTCGACCGGCTCCGCCGCATCGAGGGGCAGGTCCGGGGACTGCAGCGCATGGTGGAGCAGGACAAGTACTGCATCGACATCCTCACCCAGCTCAACTCGGTCACGGCCGCCCTGCGGGCGGTGGGGGTGGGGCTGCTCGACGACCACGTCCGCCACTGCGTGCGGGAGAGCCTGGAGCAGGGGGGCGGCGACGAGAAGGTGGAGGAGCTCGTCGCCGCCGTGGCCCGGTTCGTGGGGCGGTAGCCGTGGCCGGTGCCACCGGGACCCGCGAGCTGCGCCTCGACGTCCGGGGCATGACCTGCGGGTCGTGCGCCGCCCGCGTCGAGCGCACGTTGAACCGGCAGCCGGGCGTGCGGGCGTCGGTGAACTTCGCCACCGGCGAGGCCGTGGTGGTCCTAGAGGACGGGGCCCCGCCGTTGGAGGTGCTCCAGGAGGCCGTCCGGGCCAGGGGCTACGAGATCGTGCCCCACGTGGACGAGGCCGAGGAGGCGGCCCGGGCCGAGGAGCGACGCTGGCTGGCGCGGATGGCCGTGGCCTGGCCCCTCGGCCTGGCCACGCTGGTGCTCGGGTTCCTGTGGATGGAGCAACCCTGGGCCCGGTGGTCCTCCCTGGCCCTGGCGACCCCGGTCCAGGTCTTCGCCGGCTGGCCCTTCCTGGTGGGGGCCTGGCGACGCGCCCGGGTCGTGAGCGCCAACATGGATACCCTCATCGCCCTCGGGACCTCCGCTGCCTACCTCTACTCGGTGTGGGCCCTGTTCGCCGGGGAGGACCTGTACTTCGACAGCGCGGCCGTCATCATCGCCTTCCTGCTCCTCGGCCGGTACCTGGAGGCCCGGGCCAGGGGCAGCGCGTCCCAGGCCATCAAGCGCCTCCTGGAGCTGTCGGCCAGGGAGGCCTGGGTGGTGCGGGACGGGCGGGAGCTGCGGGTGCCGGTGGACGCCGTCCAGGTGGGGTGGCTGGTGCGGGTCCGACCCGGCGAGAAGATCCCCGTGGACGGGGTCGTGGTCGAGGGCTCCTCGGCCGTGGACGAGTCCATGCTGACGGGCGAGTCGGTGCCGGTGGAGAAGACCGTGGGCTCCGAGGTGGCCGGCGCCACCCTGAACGTGGACGGCACGCTGCTCGTCCGGGCCACCCGGGTGGGGGCGGACACGGCCCTGGCCCAGATCGTGCGGCTCGTGGCGGAGGCCCAGGGGAGCAAGGCCCCCATCCAGCGCCTGGCCGACCGGGTGGCCGGGGTCTTCGTCCCGGTCGTGATCGGCCTCGCCGCCCTCACCGCCGCGAGCTGGTACCTCCTCGCGGCCGAGACCCGGGCCGCCCTGCTGCCGGCCGTGGCCGTGCTCATCATCGCCTGTCCCTGCGCCCTTGGCCTGGCGACCCCCGCGGCCATCATGGTCGGCACCGGCCGGGGGGCCCAGCTGGGGATCCTGATCCGGGGCGGGGAGGTGCTCGAGCGCTCCCGCCACATCGACGTGGTGGTCTTCGACAAGACCGGCACCCTCACCGAGGGACGCATGGAGCTCGATGGGGTGACCGGCGACGAGGAGACCCTGGCCCTGGCGGCCGCCGCCGAGGCGGGGAGCGAGCATCCCATCGCCCGGGCCGTCGTGGCGGGCGCGCGGGCCCGGGGCCTCGAGGCCCGGCCCGCCGAGGAGTTCCGGGCCGTGCCCGGCCGTGGGGTGCGAGCCAGGGTGGGTGGCCGCGAGGTCGTGGTGGGCCGCCGGGCCTTCCTGGAGGAGGAGGGCCTCGGCGTGCCCCCCTTCCTCACCGAGGAGGCGGACCGCATGGAGGCCCAAGGGAAGACGGTCTTCTGGGCGGGCTGGGACGGCAAGGCCCGCGGCGTCCTGGCCGTTGCGGACCGGCTGAAGGAGGGGGCGGCGGAGGCCGTGGCGGCCCTGCACCGGCTGGGGGTGGAGGTGGCCATGGTCACCGGGGACAACCGGGCCACGGCGGAGGCCATTGCCCGCCAGGCCGGCATCGGGCGCGTGCTGGCCGAGGTCCACCCCGCCGAGAAGGTCGAGGCCATCCGCCGCCTGCAGGCGGAAGGCAAGGTCGTGGCGATGGTGGGCGACGGCATCAACGACGGCCCCGCCCTGGCCCAGGCCGACCTGGGGATCGCCCTGGGGACCGGCACCGACGTCGCCATCGAGGCCTCCGACCTCACCCTCATCCGGGGGGACCTGGCGGGAGTGGTCACCGCCATCCGGCTCGCGCGGCGGACCTTCCGGACCATCGTGGAGAACCTGTTCTGGGCCTTCGGGTACAACGTGGCGGCCATCCCCCTGGCCGCTGTGGGCCTCCTCAGCCCCATCGTCGCCGGGGCGGCCATGGCCTTCTCGTCGGTGTCGGTGGTCACGAACTCACTGCGGCTGCGACGGTTCCGGCCGTGACGGCCCGGGCGCCGGTACCCTTGGGCTGGACGGTGAGGTGACGGTGGTGCGGGAGCCGGCAGCGGGGGACGGGGGGGCGGTGGTGGTCGAGGTCAGCGACGCCGACTTCCACCAACGGGTCGTCGAGGAGTCGAGGCGGCGGCCGGTGGTGGTGGATCTCTGGGCGGCGTGGTGCGCGCCCTGCCGGACCCTGGGGCCGATCCTGGAGAAGGTGGCCCGAGAGCGGAGCGGGGCCTTCCTCCTGGCCAAGCTGGACGTGGACGCCAACCCCTCGACGGCGGCCCAGTTCGGCGTGCAGAGCATCCCCACGGTCATCGCCTTCCGGGACGGCAGGCCCGTGGACGGCTTCGTGGGGGCCCTGCCCGAGGCCCTGGTGAACGAGTTCGTCGACCGGATCCTGCCCACCGAGGGCGAGGCGGTGGCCCGCCAGGCCCGGGCCGCCGAGGCGACCAACGCGGAGGAGGCCGAGCGCCTATACCGGGCGGCCCTCGAGCGGGAACCCGAGAACCGCGAGGCCCGTCTCGGCCTGGGGCGCCTCCTGCTGGAACGGGGGGCCCTGGCGGAGGCCGGCGAGACCCTCACACCCCTGCTGCCCGACGCCGAGGCCGAGCGGCTGCTCGCGGGGGTCCGCGTGTCGCAGTGGGCGGAGCTGGAGGGCCGGGATCCCCTGGCCTCGGCCAAGCGGCTGGCGGCCCGGGGGAGGTGGCGGGAGGCTCTGGATGGCATGCTGGCCGCCCTGCCGGACGACCCCGCCGCGCGGGAGGCCATGCTCGAGGTCTTCCGGCTCCTGGGCGACGACGACCCCCTCACCCTGGAGTACCGGCGGAAGCTGGCCAGCGCCCTGTTCTAGCGGACGGGCGGTGCCGGGGGGAGCTGCAGCCGGGCGGGGTGAGGTCCACGAGCGGCTGCGGGCCTACTGGGACCGGGACGCCCGCACCTACGACCGGCGACCGTCCCACGCCGTCTCCGACCCGCTGGAGGCCGCTGCCTGGCGCGCCGTCCTGGCCCGGCACCTGCCGCCCCCGCCCGCCCGGGTCCTCGACGTGGGGGCCGGCACCGGGTCCATGAGCCTGCTCGCGGCGGAGCTGGGACACCGGGTCACGGCACTGGACCTGTCGCCGGCCATGCTGGAACGGGCCCGGGCAAGGGCCCGGGCCCGGGGCCTCCCGCTGCAGACGGTGGTGGGGCCGTCCGAGGAGCCGCCTCCAGGTCCCTTCGACGCCGTCCTCGAGCGCCACCTGCTGTGGACCCTCCCCGACCCCGTCGGGGCCCTGTCGGCCTGGCGGGCGGCGGCGCCCCGGGGCCGCCTGCTGCTCCTGGAGGGGATCTGGGCCCGAGAGGGGCCGGCGGCGTGGGTCGGGCAGCGGGCGGCGGGGCTGGTGCGGCGGGTCCTCCGGGTCCCCCCGGACCACCACGCCCCCTACCCCGATGACGTGCTCCGGCACCTGCCCCTGGCGCGTCTGTCGTCCCTGCGGCCCCTGGTGGCGGCCATGGC
>CAYVCH010000075.1:0-1466 GCA_964449755.1 uncultured Actinomycetes bacterium | reverse complement strand
GGAGCGCCGGGGGGAGGGGGAGCGGGCCCGCCGACGGGCCGAGGGCGTCCTCGGGTGGCTGGAGGGGGTCCCCCGCTACGCGGTGACGGCCGAGGCCTGAGCTGGAGCCCGGAAGGGGGCCCCGACCTCGGGGGGCGCCGGGCGGAGGGACAGGTCGAAGACCTCCGCGAACCGCCGGGCCACCCGGGGGGCCATCTCCGCGACCGTGACCTCGCGCCCGGCGAGCTCCGAGAGGGAGGCAACGCCGTGGTCCCCGAGGCCGCAGGGGACGATGGCGGCGAACCACGACAGGTCGGTGGTGCAGTTGAGGGCGAACCCGTGAAGGGTCACCCGGGCTCGGAGGATCCGGACCCCGATGGCGCAGACCTTCCGGTCGCCGGCCCAGACGCCCGTCTGCACCGGGTTCCGGGCGAGGGTCACCCCCGCGTCGGCGGCCGCCCGGATCACCACCTCCTCCAGGCGGCGGACGTAGGCCAGGGCGTCGGGCCGCCCCCCCAGGTCGAGGACGGGGTAGCCGACGAGCTGGCCCGGCCCGTGGAACGTGAGGCTGCCGCCCCGGTCGACGACGTGCAGCTCGGCCCCGGCGGCCCGGATGGCCGCCTCGTCGGAGCGCAGGTGCTCGGGGCGGGAGCGGCGCCCGGCGGTGTACACGGGAGGGTGCTCGAGCAGGATCAGGCAGTCGGGGACCTCCCCCCGGAGGCGGGCCTCGGCGAGGCGGTGCATGGCCTCGTTGGCGGGTCCGTAGGGGACGAGCCCGGCCGACCGGATCAGCCAGCCCTCACGCCCGCTCGGCCCCCGCGCCCCGTCGCTCATCTACAGGCGCAGGTCTTCCGCGAAGTCCCAGGTCTCCAGGTTCTGCCTCACCCGGGCCAGGAACTGGGTGGCCAGGGCCCCGTCGATGACCCGGTGGTCCCAGGACATGGAGAGGAAGACCATGTGGCGGATGGCGATGGCGTCGTCCACCACCACCGGCCGCTTCTGCACGGCGTCCAGGGAGAGGATCCCCGTCTGCGGCAGCGGGATGATGGGCACCGAGGCCAGGGACCCGAAGGGGCCGGGGTTCGTGATCGTGAAGGTGCCCCCGTGGACCTCGTCGGGGGTGAGCTCGTGGGCCCGGGCCCGCGTGGCCAGGTCGTTGATGGCCCGGGCGAGACCCACCAGGTTCATGGCCTCGGCCCCCTTCACCACCGGGACGATGAGGCCCTCGTCGTAGGAGACGGCGATCCCCAGGTTCACGTAGCGCTTGATCACGATCTCCTCGCCCCGCAGCTCGGCGTTGACCATGGGGTGGGCGAGGAGGGCGTCGCACACGGCCCGGGCCACGAACGGGAGGTAGGTGAGGGGGAAGCCCTCCCGTTCCCGGAAGGCGTCCTTCACCCGCTCCCGGAGGCGGGCGATGCGCTCCATGTCCACCTCCACCAGGGTCCAGGCCCGAGCCGTGGTCTGAAGGCTCGCCGTCATGTGCT